>NZ_JBNATX010000005.1:0-65905 GCF_049701115.1 Caldanaerobacter sp.
GTGCTCTCTTTTTTATAGATTTCTTTTTCCCCACCCCAACATTTATTATAGAACCTTAATGAAGAATGAGGTAAGGACAAGCTTTTAATTTTTAAATAAGTTCTTTACAAACTCCAATCCTTTTACTGCTGCAGTTTCACTATCTGGCAGTGGAAGATACTCAAAAGCTATTACACCATTGTAATTAATACATTCCAGTGCATTTTTTACTTCTACAAAATTTATATGTCCACTTCCCGGATATTTCCTATTGCTATCTGCAAAATGAATATGTCCCAATTTATCTCCGGCTAACATGACTGCTTTGTGAAAATTTTCTTCTTCAATGTTCATATGAAAAGTATCCAGATGTATTTTTAAATACTTGGATGAAAGTTTTTCTATCAATTCGAGTGCTTCTTTTGTGGTATTGATAAAATTGGTTTCATATCTGTTAATTGGTTCAATAAGTAACTCCACTTCTTCTTTTTCGGCTTTTTCTAGTACTTTAGCAAAACATTCAAGAGCATAATTTTCGTACCGTTCTTTTTCCCCTTCTGGCAGTTTCCCTCTTATTGAACCTATTATAACTTTTGCGTTAAAAATTTTAGCTATATCCATGAATTCTTTCACACGTTCTATAGCTTTTTCCCTTACACACTCATCAGAATGAGTAAAACTTAGTCCTTCCTTTACAAACGCAAGCCCTGTACCAAAAGTAGAAATTGATATTTTTTCTCTTTTGAGTATCTCTAAAACACTTCCTACATCGAGTAATTTGGGATTTTCTACATGGATTTCAACTGCATCGTATCCTATCTCTTTTGCCTTTTTTATATTTCCTTCTATATCCCCTCTCAAAACTGCCGGAAATTTCTCTGGCACTTCTTTACCAATAGCAATACTAATTTTCATTTAAAAAACACCGCCTATCTCTCTACCTTCACTGCTCTTTTTTCTTCTAAAGATTTCTTTGCCGCAAGACCTATAAGAACAGGTTCCAGACCATCTATACCAGTTACAGGTGTTTCTTTATCATTAATGATAGCATCTATAAAAGCTTTAATTTCTTCTATGTAAGCTTCCTTATATCTTTCTATGAAAAAGTATTTAGGCTTATCACTTAAAATTCCACCATCACCGCTATAAACCACATTTGTATTCAGTTCATTGCCCACGGAAAGACTACCTTTAGATCCAAAGACTTCTATTCTCTGATCATATCCGTATACTGATTTTCTGCTATTATCTATTACCCCTAATACTCCATTTTTGAATTTTAGAGTTACTATAGCTGTATCTACATCTCCCACTTCACCAATTTTTGGATCAACAAGTACATTAGCTACTGCAAATACTTCTTCCACTTCAGATCCTGTTAGATATCTCGCCATGTCAAAATCGTGTATTGTCATATCGAGAAAAATTCCGCCTGAAACTTTTATATAATCAATAGGTGGAGGTTCAGGATCTCGAGAAGTTATTTTAAGTATATGCATTTCGCCAATTTTCCCTTCTAATATCATTTGTTTCATTTTCCTAAAATGAGGATCAAATCTTCTCTGAAAACCTATCTGTAACTTTACTCCAGCTTTTTCTACCTCAGATAAGGCTTGCTTTATTTTCTCCACATTAAAATCAATAGGTTTTTCACAAAATATATGCTTTCCTTCTTGTGCTGCTTCAATAATAAATTGACTATGAGTATCAGTAGAAGAACATATCAAAACAGCGTCTATTTCTTTATTTTCTAAAACTGCTCTATGGTCTTTATACACCCTACTTACTCCAATACTGTTTGCCCAATCCAAAATTTTATCAGCAAAAATATCGGCAATAGAAATAATTTCTACTTCTTCACTAAAATATCTTTTTATGTTTTCCGCATGCATTTTGCCTATTCGTCCTGCACCTATTATTCCAACCTTTAATTTGCTTTTCATAAAATTTGCCTCCTAACGCAAATTTGTATTCCAAAATCTGCTCCTCCTGGCAGTTTATCTTTCTGTATACCAGATACCAGGAGGAGCAGATACTACCTATTTGTTAATACTTATCATAGTTTATGGAACACGCCAATCATGGGCAATTCATAAACTGACTTCCATCCCGGGCTCAAAGGTTCCTTCAAGAAAGGCTCCATTTCTTTTTCTGTCCTTAATGTCACCTTTTCTACTGGTGGTACAGTACCAGGTGGAAATGCTTCTAAAATCTGATCAATTACAAGAGTTAAATATTTCAATATTGCAGCAATAGGCCTTTTAGCTTTCCTTGGATCAGCTAAACTAGGTTTTCCAACCACTCCTTGAGGAGTAGCTGCCCTTTCTATAGCCATGTGTCCTTCTCCTTCAGACCATCGGCTCGGCCTACGGAAAGGATCTACTGATTTATCAAAATGCCCATCTGGTAAAAAGCTTTCTCCTTCTGCATCTTCAACAACACTCATATCTATCATTTCTGGGAAGAGTAATAGCGCTACAGACGTTTCAGCTTCATCAGCATGTACAAAATGTGTTTCCAAACTATCTGGCCTATCTGTTGGATAGAAGAATTCTCTTACAGCTCTATGCCAATCTATTACTCTGTAAATACCTGGCAACTGGAATCTTTTCATAAACTCTTGTATGGCTGATTCCAACATCCATAAATGACCATGATTATTTACTAAGATAATTTTCCTAAACCCGTCATTCCATAACCCTAACATTGTGTAAATAATAGTTTCTTCTACAACTTCTTTAGGCATTACTATAGTTCCTGGCATTCCCAGGTGATGATATGGATGGCCTCCATAGTTAAGAGGCGGTAAAGCAAGACTTACTTCTCTTCCTTGTTTAGCGGTATAACGGCGTACACCTTCTAAAATCTGAGTAACCATAAACGTATCTAATCCGCTATTTGCATGCATACCATGGTTTTCCGTACAACCTATTGGCACAAGCACAATATCATTTTTCTTTCTTTTCTCAATTACTTTTACGCGCGGGGTAGTTTGTATATAACACCCTGGCTTGCCCAATTCAGAAGGTGAAGGAATTTCATATTCCTTTAAAATTTGATCTATCTCTTCCTCTGATGCATCCCAAATTTGTTTTTTCAGTCTGCCAACTTCATTATCTTCAAAAATTATCGCAGGGTTATCAGTCAACAACCATTTTTTGTCCTTTGGCTTTTCCATTTTCTTTTCTCCTTTCTTTTATTTTTAGTCCATTACACAAGTAACCTTTGCATCTGTTTTATCTGTTTGTAATCTAATAATATACTCAGGAACCTCTTCTAATTTAATTGTCCTTGTGATTATCGGTGTCATATCCATTCCAGCAGCCATGCTTTCGATTACTCTTGGGAAAGTACCATGTCCAGAATGTCCTTGTGAACCAATTATCTTAGCTCGTTTCACCTGCAAAACTTCTCCTGTTACTGGAATCTTTGCATCAGCTCTTGCAACTATTACTACCGTAGCTCCTATTGTCCTACCTTCCCATATAGTTTTTTCAATCTGTGGATATACAATATGTGGGAGTCCTGTTGCTTCTAAGTATAGGTTAGCACCATACCCATTAGTAAGTTTCAACACTTCTTCAGTAAAATCTACCTTTGTAGGATCAATCACATAATCTGCACCTAATTTCTTCCCAAGTTCAGCTCTTGCAGGAGAGGGTTCAGAAAGAATTACTTTTGCTGCACCATTTCTTTTCATTATAGCTACTGCTGCAAGACCTATAGGACCCCCACCGCATATAACTACACTGTCACCTGGCCTTACTCCACCTCCTATTTCCATGACTGCATGATAAGCCACAGAAGTAGGTTCTACTAGACTACCTGCAAGAAACATTTTTTCTTCTCCATAACGTTCTCTCAAAGCTTCTATGTTCCATACATACTTAGCTGGAAGAACAATATATTTAGCAAAAGCTCCATTTACATTAAATCCTATTTCGTTTAGCCTCTCACATTGGTTAGGATATCCAATAGCACAGGCATAGCACTCGCCACACCATAACATCTCTTCAGCACATACTGGTTCTCCACCTTTAAAAGGTTTATTCGTTTTTCTATCTATTGCTCCTGGTCCTGCTTCTACAACAACTCCAGAAAATTCATGTCCTAAAATAACTGGAAAACCTGTCAATCCTGGGTAAAGTATATATCCTTCTTCATCAGTTTGAGCCATATGAACGTCACTTCCACAAATACCACACGCTTTTACTTCAATTAAAACTTCTCCTGGACCAGGTTTAGGAACATCATATTCCCTGATTTCTAATCTAGGATTCCTCCATACTTTGCTTCCTAGATACGTCTGCTTCCCTTCAATGTCTTTGGGCCCAAGTTCAAAACCTGGTCTTGGATCCCAATCTGCAACTAAAGTAACTCCTTTCATTTTTGCCATAAAAACTCCTCCTTCAAATTTATTATAAATTTTTAAATATTATCATTTTGTTTTTGTTTCCATTCTTCTTCTTAACACATCTAAATAAACCGCACCAATTATTACAGAACCAATAATCACTGTTTGCCACTCTGGCGAAACACTTAGGAGGTTAAGTCCGTTTCTTATAACTGCCATGATTATTGCACCAACAAGAGTTCCCCAAACTGTTCCAACACCTCCCATGAAACTTGCTCCTCCTATAATAACAGCTGCTATAGCATCTAATTCATATCCTAAACCAGCTAAAGGATAAGCTGCATTAACTCTTCCTATCAGTACTAATCCACCCACTGCAGCCATTAATCCACTCAAGGTATATACTATCACCAATACTTTCTCTACGTTAATTCCTGAAAGTCTTGCCGCTTCTATATTCCCTCCAATAGCATAGATATACCTTCCTGTAGGGGTCCTAGTCAGAAATATATGATAAATTATATAAACACCTATCACTACCAAGAAACTTATAGGCACCATTCCTATGCTACCCGCCCCAATAAATTGGACAACAGGAGGAAATCCTGAAATAGGAGTAGCTTTTGTAAGAATCAACGCAAGTCCTCTAGCTATATTCATCATACCTAATGTAGATATAAATGGATGTGGAAGATGAAGTTTTGTCAACATAATTCCGTTCAAAAATCCAAGGAAAGCTCCCACTCCAAGTCCTACTAATATTCCTAAAAGTGGATTTATCCCCATATTCTTTATCAATATTGCCATTACCACTGAAGATAGCGCCAAAACGGAACCTACAGAAAGATCTATACCTGCCGTTAAAATAGTAAGGAGCATTCCTACTGCAATTAGACTATTGATCGCAGACTGTCTGGCTATATTCATTAAATTTTCTACTTCGAGAAAATAGGGTGATAATATTGCTAAAATCGCACTTAAAACAATTAATGCTATTAACACGCCTGCTGAAGATAAAATACTTTTCACCTTACCCCAATTAATTTTGGATGCTTCTTGCGTATTTTTCGCCTTTTCCAGCACCTTTGGCTCCTCCTTTACCCTGCAGCTGTGGCAGCTTTCATTATTTTTTCTTGGTCAGCATCTTCACGACTAAATTCAGCAGTCACCCTTCCTTCATGGATGACAATTATCCTATCACTCATCCCTAATATTTCTGGTAATTCTGATGAAATTATAATCACACTAGCTCCATTTTTAACTAATTCGTTCATTATATTGTAAATCTCTACCTTTGCACCTACATCAATCCCTCTCGTAGGTTCGTCAAAAATAAATATCCTAGCTTTTTGAGTTAGCCATTTTGCTATCACTACTTTTTGTTGGTTACCGCCACTTAACTCTTTAACTATCTTTTTAACATTAGGGGTTTTTATATTTAATCTTTTAATTAGATCAAAACTCTCTTCAGTCATCTCGCGATAGCTCAATAATAACCCTCTTTTATATTTAGGTAATGAACTTAAAACTATGTTATCTAGCACGCTTTGTATAAGAACCAACCCCTGTGTCTTTCTATCTTCTGGGATTAATACTAAACCTTCTCTTATAGCATCCTGAGGGGAAGTTATTTTTCGTTCTTTACCGAATATATAGATTTTCCCACTATCAACAGGATCAGCTCCAAAAATAGCCCTTACTATCTCTGTTCTACCTGCTCCAACTAATCCTGCTATGCCTAATATTTCTCCTGTATACGCTGTAAAAGAAATATTTTCAAAAAGCCCTTTTCTGGTTAAATTCTCAACACGTAAAGCTTCTTCACCTTTTTTAGTCTCAATTTTGGGATAGTGTTGCTCTAATGTCCTACCTACCATGTATCTTATAAGTTCATCTTTTGTTGTAGTTTTTGGATTTAAAGTTACAATTTTCTCTCCATCTCTCATAACAGTAACTCTATCACAAATTTTAAAGATTTCTTCTAAACGATGAGAAATATAGATCACAGATATACCCTTTTCTTTTAGGCGAAAAATAACTTTAAATAATTCTTCTGTTTCTTTTTCACTTAGAGAAGATGTTGGTTCATCCATAATTACAATTTTTGCATTTTTAGACAAAACTTTAGCGATTTCTACCATCTGTTGTTGCCCTATTCCTAACTCCTTAATAGGAGTATTTAAATCTAAATCTAACTCCAATTCCTTCAGAATTTTTCTGGCATCTTCATGTGTTTTCTTCCAATTAATAAATCTTACAAGCTTGGATTGTTTTGTTATTTCATGTCCCAAAAAGATATTCTCTGCAACAGACAAATAGGGTTGTAATGCTAGTTCCTGATAAATAGCAGCAATTCCCAAATTCAAAGCATCTCTAGGATTATTAATAACAACGGGTTTACCTTCTAAAAAAATTTCACCTTCGTCTTTTTGATATACTCCTGTCAAAATCTTAATGAGCGTAGATTTACCTGCACCATTTTCCCCCAATAAACCATGTACTTCACCCTTCATCAAATCAAAATCCACATTTTTCAGCGCTTGTACTCCTGGAAAACTTTTACTAATTCCTTTCATTAACAATATTGTTTTTTCATCCATTGCCTTTTACCTCCATCTTCCCCCAATAAAGCCCTTTCGCTTTATTGGGGGAAGAAATTTTTAAATTCATTTGCCTAGTATCTGGTTGAGTTTTTGTTGTTCTTCTTGTACATTGTCTTTAGTAATGAGGTAGGTACCTGTATCTATCCTTTTTTCTACTGGTTCTCCTTTAACAGCTTTTACTGCAGCTTCTACACCTTTGTACCCAATGTTATATGGGCTCTGAGCAACTGAAGCAGTAAGCTCTCCTGCGGCAATAGATTTCAATGCATCTGGTGAACCATCAAATCCTACTACAATAATTTTCTTGTTTGCAGCTTGAATCGCTCTTAACGCTCCAAGAGCCATCTCGTCGTTAGTAGCAAATACTCCCTGAACATCTGGGTGAGCCTGAAGTATATTTTCCATAACGCTCATGCCCATTCCTCTCTCACTGTTAGCCGGTTGAATATCTAAAATTTTTAGGCCTTTCTCCTTTAAAACATCCACAGCTCCGTTGGTTCTTTCATCATGTGTTGGATCTCCCATTGCTCCTCTTATGATTACAACTTTACCGCCTGGCCCAAGTTCTTTCGCAAGAAATTCTCCTGCTAATTTCCCACCATTATAGTTTCCTGTTCCTACAAAGCTTACTTTACCATCCCAATTTGCATCGGTATCTATCAGCACAACTGGAATTCCAGCAGCTTTAGCTTTCTCAAAGAATGGAATAGCAGATGGTGGCTGCGAAGGTGCCACTGCAAGAGCGGAAACTTTTTTAGTTATTTGGTCTTCAATTAAAGCCAACTGCCCAGAAACATCTGTTTCTGCAGAAGGTCCCAATACTGTTACTTCAACACCTAAATCCTTTCCTGCTGCCTTTGCACCTGCTTCTACAATTTTCCAATAGTCACTATTCAGTGCCTTTACAATAACTGCTATCTTTATTGGCTTTGATTGCTCGCCTGTCTGAGACGTTTTAGTTTCTTGAGATGATTGAGCTGGTTGTTGAGAAGATTTAGTACTACATGCTGTAAAGATGCTTAATACAAATATTACCACCACAAAAAGTGTTAAAAACTTTTTCAAACCGGGCTTCATTTTCCTAATCCCCCTCCATTTTTTCTTTAATTGCATAGATTTTTCTTAAAGCACCTTACTAGGTACTATTAAGTTACTTTATCCTCCCCCTTTCTAATTTAAATCTAAAAAAGTTATTTATGAAAAACTTACTGTTTGCTGTTAAAATTAATTAGCACTCCACATATTTTTTCAATACCCTTCTCACTGCACCTGGTCCTTCTATAAACTCTTTGAAATAGCTTTCTATTCTTTCTCCCAGTCCTACTTCATAAAGGTCAACGCCAAAAATGTTTACATTTGAAAGAATAGGTTTTAAATTATCCTGTACAGAGTTTACATCTCCTAACCTTATATTTGAAATGTGTGACCTTAAATCTTCAAGTAACGGGTCTGGGCTTAATGTCATTGGATTGCCTTCATCATCCAAAGCCATCAAATATCTTAACCATCCTGCTATTACAAGTGGAATGTATTTAAGGTCTGTAACCTTTAAATCTGGTCTTTCTCTGTAGGACTTTATTGTCTCTCCAAATCTTATTGCCATTTTCTGTGATGTGTCTGTTGCAATCCTCTGCGGTGTATCTGGCATGTATGGATTAGGAAATCTCACTTCGATTACTTCCCTTAAGAATTCTTCTGGGTCTAACACACCTGGATGAACAACTACAGGTAGCCCTTCGTCATATCCAACTTTTTCAACAAGCTTTTTAAGACATGGATCTTTCATTTCGTCTGCTATTGTGTTATAATTTAGTAAACAACCGAAAATCGCTAATGTAGTATGGAGAGGATTTAGACAGGTTGTTACTTTCATCCTCTCTACTTTTTCTACTGTTTCTTTATCTGTAAAAATCACTCCTGCCTCTTCTAATGGAGGCCTGCCGTTAGGAAATTTGTCTTCTACGACAAGGTAATGTATTTTTTCAGCATTTACAAAAGGCGCAATGACTGTATTTTTACTGGTTTTAATTATGTCCATCTTTTCTATGCCAAGGTCCTCTAACTTTTTCTTTACATCTTCTGAAGGCCTTGGCACTATTTTATCTATCATACTAAGCGGGAAAGATACTTTTGTTGAATCCGTTAAGTAATTCAAAAATCCTTCTTCCACAAAGCCTTTCTTTTCCCATTCTTCTGCAATAGTTTTTACTGCACTTTTTAGTCTTTCTCCATTACCAGAAAAATTGTCCAAACTCAGAAGTGCAATCGGGTGTTCCCCTGCTTTGTACCTTTCATACAGCAAAGAAGTTACTTTTGAAATTATATGCCTAGGTTTATCCAACCCTTCCTCTATGTCTTCTTGTACATCTTTTATATACTCACCAGAAAAATCTTTTAAGTTGTAAGCTTTTTCTGTTATTGTAAAACTTGCTATCTGCAGTGATGGATTAGAGAAGATGTTTTTCAATCTTTCCCAATCATTATGGGATGGATCGGCTATTATTTTATCGCTTATACTGCCTATAACTTCTATTTCAAGTGATCCATCTATATTTAATACTACCAACATACTCAAATTATCATAAGGCTCATAAATTCTATCAATTATCTCATAATCATATGACTCCACCGCAATAATCCCTTTATCGATAAGTCCTTTATTTAAAAGATTCTGTGGTAGAAGTGCTATAAATCCTCTAAAAATGTTACCTGCACCAAAGTGTAGCCAAATTGGATTTTCTTTGGTTTTTCTTGAAATCTCCTCAACATTGTAGTTAGGAAGTTTTATGCCTCGACTCCGCCATTTTTCAACATCTTTTATACCTTCTCTTGTCAGTAGCATATCCCTTCTCCCTTTCTAAACTTGCTTTATAATATTGCATTTTTGCATTACATACCCTACTTAACTTTGTGGATTATCTTGTGTTTAATAATATATATTCTACATAAATCCAAAAAATCCTTCTTGATTTTTAAATTTTTTTATTGAATTTTTGTTGAAAGAAAATGGGAGGGCAAAAAACTCCCATCAATTCAACATTTAATCGATTGGCTCCCACTCTGTATGAAAAATTCCTTCTTTATCTATCCTTCTATAGGTGTGGGCTCCAAAGAAATCTCTTTGCGCCTGTATCAGGTTTGCAGGTAGGTTACCTTCAACCATGCTTAAGAAATAGTCAAGTGAAGAATTAAGTACTAGAGTTGGGATGTAAAATTCTTTTGCTAAGTTAGTCACGTATCTTATTGAATCCAATTTATCCATGAGGAATGAAATGGCTTTATCGCTATCCAACAAGTTCACATTCTCTTTGTTTTCATTTAATATTTCTCTCAAAAAGTCCAAAATCTTTGCCCTTATAATACAGCCGCCCTTCCATATGCGCAATACTTCTGAAAGGTCAATATTGTACTCAAAAGCTTTTGAGGCCTCATGTATAAGCCACAATCCCTGCGAAAAGGAAGTGAATACGCTAAACAAAAGGGCATTTTCTAAGTCTTTTATCACTTTTTCTTTATCCAATTTTACATCAGGATATGTTTTTTTAACTTTTTCAGAAAGCTTTACCCTCTCGTCTTTAAAGAATGACAAACTCCTTGCCTCTACTGCAAGGTTTAGTGATGGAGTTGGTATTCCTAAATCCAGTGCAGTCTGAGAAGTCCATTTTCCTGTACCTTTTTGTTCTGCTTCATCCAATATTAAATCCACAAGGTGCTTCCCTGTCTCTTCATCCTTATACCTCATAATCTTGAAGGATATCTCCATTAAGAAAGAGTTTAATTCCCCATTGTTCCACTTCTCAAATACATCTCCTATCTCTTCAGGAGAAAGCTTTAAAATTTTTCTCATTATATCGTAAACTTCAGATATTGCCTGCATTATGGCATATTCTATTCCATTGTGGACCATTTTGACAAAATGTCCTGCCGAGTCATTTCCTACATATGTACAGCAAGGACCTGATTCCGTCTGTGCTGCAATCTTTAAAAGTACATCTTTTACCATTTCATAAGCTTCAACACTTCCTCCAGGCATTAATGAAGGACCGTGCAATGCTCCTGCCTCTCCCCCTGATACTCCCATTCCTAAATAGAGTATGCCTTTTTCTTTTAATTCTTTTATACGCCTTGAAGTATCTTTAAAATAAGAATTGCCCCCATCAATAACTAGGTCTCCTTTTTCAAGATAAGGCAAAAGCTCCTGTATAACATCATCTACAGGCTTTCCCGCCTTTACCATAAGTATAATTTTTCTAGGTTTTTTTAAAGATTCGACAAAAGATTTTATATCGTAATACCCCTCTATTTTTTCATTTTTTACTCTTTCTTCTAAGAATTCTTTTGTCTTTTCTGAGGTTCTGTTAAATACAGATACGGAATAACCTTTCCTGGCGATGTTTAAAGATAAATTTTGACCCATAACTGCTAAGCCAATCAGCCCTATTTCATTCATTTTTTAATACCTCCTGTTTTATAATTTGCTGTGAGCTTCAAATAGGCTTTTGAGCTCTCGAGATAATTTTTTGAAAAATTGAAATTTCTCTTCATAATAATTGACCTCTTTTTCGTCTGGCATATAAACATTTTCTACACTAACCATTTCCTTCGTAGCTTCAGAAAGATTCTCATACCTTCCAAGGGCATAATAGCCCAAAATAGCAGAACCAACTAAAGCAGGCTCTTCTACTTTAGAGACTTTAATGGGCAGCCCCAGTGTCGATGCAAAAATTTCCATCCATAATGGTGAATTTGTCGCTCCTCCTCCTGCCCTAATTTCTTTCACTTTTATATTATTGTCCTTCAACGCCTCATAAATCATGCGCAAGGAAAAAGCTACTCCTTCCATAGCTGCTCTTATCATATGACCCTTTGTGTGAATATTCTTTAACCCAAAAAACACTCCTGATGCAATATTTCCTATTTCTTTGTCCCTTTCACCTGTCAAGTAGGGCAGGAAAAAGAGATTTGAAGAATCTTCTTTTGAAGCCTCATGAGTTAATTCTTCATAGGGCATGTTAAAAATATTGTCTCTAAGCCATTTTAGTACAACTCCTGCATTGTTTATAGCAGCCCCAATGAACCATTTACCCGAAGATAAATAATAGGTTTGAAGCCTCATAGCCTCTTCTTTGTCAAAAACAGGTTCAGGATAGGCAACTCTGAACATTCCAGTAGTCCCTATGTTTATCGCACCAACTTCTTCCTCAAAAGCCCCAATTCCTATTCCCACCGCTCCTCCATCGTAAACTCCTGTAAGTACTTTCACATCTTTTGTCAGTCCCAAAAGCTTTTTAGATTGTTCGGGCAAATCGGCCAAAATTTTATCTGAAGGCATGATGGGAGGAAGTTTTTCTTTAGAAACCCCTAAAATATCAAGTACATAGTCATCCCATTCAAGTGTATTTACATTCATATAACCAGTTGCAGAAGATATGCTTGGCTCTGTAAAAGGCTGCCCCAAAAGTTTTAAAAGTATAAAATCTTTGGAGCTTAAAAAAAACCTTGTTTTATTAAATATATCACTTCTTTTCTTTTTTAACCAGTAAATTTTAAACAAAGGCGCATGAAAAGTTGGAGTAAAGCCTGTCCTTCTGTAAACCTCCTTTACATCAATTTTTTCTAAAAGTTCCTCATAGGTTTCTCTCGCCCTCAAATCCAGAAGTGTCATAATGCCCATCAAAGGATTTAATTTATCATCTACGGGAATTAAGCCAAACATATAAGAAGAAGGAACGATTAAGGAAATCCTATCCTCAAAGCCTTTTGCCGCCTCCCTTGCTGCTTCTACAAAAGCGTTAAAAAGAGTATCTGGGTCGTGCTCTGCTTTCCCTTTGTTGTCTCTTTCAATAGACATCTCCTTCCTGTAGAGGCTTAAAATATCTCCCTTTTCATTCACCACGCCTGCTTTTAAGTTTGTCGTCCCTATGTCAACAGAAAGAATCAAATCTTTTTCCATTTCTCCCCCTCCAGCACCTCTTTATTTACAACCCCCTCGGGTATTTCGCCTCGCAGGACTTTTTCTGCATCTGAAACAACTTTATCTCCCATGCCTTTTAAACACTCGTATGTGTAGGCGGAAGTGTGAGGGGTTATCACGACATTATCAAATTTAAGGAGCGGATGATTTTCATCAATAGGTTCTCCTTCTACTACGTCAAGTCCAACTCCAGCAACTTTTCCTTCTTTTAAGGCTTTTATAAGAGCCTCTGTATCTATAAGTTCACCTCTTGCAGTGTTAACAATAAATACATTATTTTTCATCATAGAAAATTCTTTATAAGACAGCATGTGGTAATTTCTCTCATTTAATGAAGCATTAAGAGATATTATGTCTGATGACCTTAATAACTCCTCTAAAGACACAGGACGAGCTCCTCTTTTTATTATTTCCTCTTCTGAAAGGTTAGGGTCATACGCAATAACTTCCGCCCCAAAGCCATATTTTAATATTTCAGCAACCCTACTTCCAATATTTCCGATGCCGATTATTCCTGCAGTTTTGCCCTTTATCTCGTATCCTATGAAATTAGCTCTATCATGCCATTTCCCTTCTTTTACTTTTATTGAAGCTTCTCTCACTTTCCTCATCACATCTAAAAGGAGTGCAACTGCATTTTCTGCCACAGCTTCTCTTTCAACTATTCCCCCAACTATAGTGACTATAGTGCCTTTTTTTGTCGCACTTTCTATATCTATAGCATCATAGCCTATGCCATGGCGAGCAATTAAAAGAGTTTCGTCCTTATACTCAAAAAATTCCCTGTCATAATAAGGCTTTACACTGGCAATTATTATAGAATAGCCCATTAATTTTTCTGCTAAAGCCTTTCCCCTCATGTCATGAGGAAGGTCAAACCTGTCTACCTGCCCTAATGCTTTTAATCTTTCAATATGTTCAGGAAAGTGCTTGCCAAAACTGCTAGAATTCACAATTGCAATTTTTACACCCATTTCAACCGCCCTTTCTTTATTTACTGAATATCTCTTTAAGGTGATTTTCAACATTTTTTCTGACAAACTCGTAATGTTCCTCTTCGTATTTATCTAAAACTTCAAAAATTTGTTTTTTCCTTTCTTCCAGCAAAACTCCATAAGAAATGTGGAAAAGCTGCTTAATCTCGGGTTTTAAAACAATACCAGGGTCTTCTAAATTTATATCTTCAGCAAAGTCCTTTTTGTCAATCAACACTTTATAAGCCTTCTTACTTTCTTCAAGGTTATAAAGGGCAATCTGGTAAAGCTCTTTAAAAAGTTCTTTGTCTTTTTCAAAAATCAAATTAATTGCCTGAAGCCAGCTCGTGCCAGAAGTTTTTATATGAAATTCTCTTTCAGTGACCTCGCTAAACACTCTGTAAATACTAAATTTATCACTTCCAGAATGAAGACTTAATTTATAACCTCCGAATACTTTAGTGAGGTAGTGATGTTTTTCCAACTCCCTTGCAAATTTATTCACATCGCCTATATAATCAATGGCTTTTTGAAATTCCCCGGGAAATTTAGGAGCCAAACTCCAGAAATCTATCCCCTTCTCATGCAGATATTCAGCAACAAATATGTGATCTTCCACTGTTGTATCTTTGTCTCCTTCGTCAATTGAAATCTCTAGGTCAAAATTTTTCACTTTATCTTTCAAAATACCATAGACTTTTTCTACAAAATCCATTGTTTTTTCATAGGTAAGAGCAGATTTGTACAATTCCTCTTCTGAAACTGTAAAAGCTTCTCCAGTGGGCATGACAAAACTTTTGTCTCTAAATTTTTCAATTATCCTCTTACTTGTAGTATTCAGCTTCTTTGCTTCTTCTTTTAACTGGGATTCTGTATAGTCCGAGAGTTTCACCAGCATATCGCTTAAATCAAGGGTATACATGGTATAACCGGCATCAATTGCCTCCATCAAATAATTTTCATCTTTTATGTGGTCACCGTCTGCGCCAAATTTCCCTGTATATCCTTCTTCCAGCACACCCAAAATCGCTTTTAAAATAGCCTCTTTGAAACTCCGATGGGTTTTCATAAGCTCTCTGGGAGATTGCTGAGCTAAAACAGGAAAGACATCGTAATTCTCTATTGCTCTAATATGAGCAGCAGTCACAAGCCCTAACCTATCGCCCATTCCAAAGGAGACTTTTTTATTACATGGAGATGGCGCAATACTAAACTTGTCTTTTAAAATTACAAAATTTTCATAAGTCAGCGGGTAGAGATTTAAATAATAGCCTATCTCTTTTAAATATTTCCTTTCGGTGAAATGGGGAGAAGAAAGTGTAAAATCCCCTTGTGTTAAAAGGCCAACGCTCTTTTCATTTGCCTTTTTTACAACAAAAATATAAATGTCTTCTGAAAGCTTTCTAAATGATTTTTCGTAAAAATAAAAACCTTCCCCTGAAAGATACTCAGCTATTTTGTTAATCATCTCCATCTTCCTTTCAAATATAATTACACTATTTCAATCTTCACATACTCTGTTAGCTGCTCCACTATTTCTCTGTTTTCCTCCCCTGCAGTTATTATCTTTTCAACGTCGTTAAAAGTAGCAAAAGATACCATGGCAACTTTACCAAATTTACTGCTGTCTGCAACCACAATCACTCTGCTGGCGGACCTTATCATTGCCTTTTTAGCTTCAGCCTCAAAAATGTCCGAAGTGGTTAGTCCTTTCTCTACAGATATGCCTCCAGTTCCTAAAAACAATATATCTATGTTGTACTTCCCTATGCAGTTTACAGTTTCAAAACCTACCATGGACTGATTGTCATGTTTTAGCTTGCCGCCAGTGATAAAAAGGTTAATTTCTGGATTGGTAGAAAGCTCCGTAGCAACATTTAAAGCATTGGTGATAACTGTGATGCCTTTTAAGCTCTTTATGGCTTTAGCTATGTGGTAAGTGGTGGAGCCTGCATCTAAAAATACGACATTTCCCTCTTTTATTTCTGCAACAGCTTTCGCAGCAATCCTTTGTTTTTCTTCTATGTGCTCTTTAAACCTTTTGACAAGGGGAGGAACCACTATGTTTTCTTTTAATACCGCACCACCGTAATTTCTCTCTATAAGCCCCTGTCTCTCAAGTTCTTCTAAATCTCTTCTTATTGTTTCATCCGATACATTGAATATTTCGCAGAGCTCTGATACCTTGACAGCTTTTTTCTTTAAGATGATTTCCTTAATCTTTTCCCTTCTCGTTGAAACAAGCATTTACACCCTCTCCTATGTTATAAGATGTTAAAATCCTAACATTATTTGTGGATTTTTATTGCTTTTATTATATTAGTTCTACACAAATCCAAAAAATCCTCCTTTATTTCTAAATTTTTTATTGGCTTTTATGGAATTTTTGGAGTTAAAAAAGGAATCCCAAAAGGGATCCCTACAGACTGTTGACAAAGTGCTTCTTATTTAAGTGGCATTTTGTGTTAATGCTCCGGAGTTGCAAAGCGACTAAACTAAGGCTCACTTTTCAGGCTCAGGCGGGGTACCGGCCAATTCGCCAAAAGGCTAAGAATCCGCTCGCTTCGCTCGCCCCGCCTTCGCTCCTCAAGTTTGCCAAGTTTAGTTACCGCTTTGACAACAAGTCGCATTTACACACAAAATGCCACTTCTTTATTTTGTCAACAAACGGGTCACTCGCTTATGCGAGTAGTCTACATTAGCTAATTTTTCCTCAAAATCATTTTTCTCAAATCTTCGATATAGGGCAATCTCAAAAATTGAGCTACTGAAAAATACACAATAATACCTATTAAAATTGATAAAGATAGATTTATCCACATATTAACATTAATTACCAACAATTTACTGTGGATAACTAACACAGCTACTCCCATAGCTAGAGAAGCAAAAAGAGGTTTTACAATCCAATTAGAAAGATCTATTTGCACCCGTGTAAGCTTTCTTAAATCTAGGAAATTTAAAACCAAAATGAGAGCATCTGCAAAGATAAAAGTATAAACATATCCAAAAAGCCTAAGAGAAGGTATAGAAGTCAGATAGTACATGCCAGTAATGCACACGATAAGCCATATCAGAGAATTTCGTAAGACTACTTGCTGTCTCCCTAAACCATGTAAAATACTAGCAACTACAGTTTCTAAAAACGCGAAAATACTGCCATACGAAACCACCCTTACAAAATCTCCTACCCCGGGGGAAGATGGATATAAAAGTCTGGATATTTCATCTGGAATAATTAGAAACAAGGTAATAGCGGGGAATGCCACTAAAGTAGTGTACCCTATAGCCTGATTAATTCTCAGACGCACTGCTTCCCATTTTTTTAAAGCTGCAGCTTCTGAAACTGCAGGAAGCACTGTTGTGGAAAGGCTTGAAGTTATTACAGCAGGCATATAAGCAAGAGGAATCGCCATGCCAAATAATTTCCCAAATTCAGCCATTGCTTCTCTGTGAGAAATTCCAGAAGCTACAAGCCGGGAAGGAATCAACAAAGATTCTACTAGATCTAGAGCATTCACAATCAATTTTGAAAGAGTTATTGGTATTGAAGTCAGTACCAACAGCTTTACAATGTAAAAACTACTCCATTCTTTCCCATCATTAGGCATCTCTCTTTCTATAATTTTTACCTCTCTTTTATAGAAAAAAATGTACATCAAAAAGCTTACAATTTCTCCAACAGAAATCCCAAAAATAGCTATAGCCACAAGATACTCAAGTTTTGCTCTGCTAAATAGCCTCAGAAGATATAAAGTTAGACAAACTCTTACAATCTGCTCTACGATCTCTGAAATAGAAGCCGGTATCATATTTATTACACCCTGAAAAAAACCTTTAAACACAGAAGAAGAAGTGACAATTACAAGAACAGGTGCAAAAATAAGAATTGAAAGATGAGTCCTCGGTTCATGAAGAAGCTTTTCCGCTATGAATTTAGCATTTAAGAATATAATGGCAAAGACCGAAAAAGCCACTATAAGGACTAAGAAAAAAGAGAGCCTCAAAATTTTAAATATATTTTTTTTGTTCCCTCTTGCTCTTTCTTCCGAAATAAAACGGGAAATGACTGACATAGTGCCAGAAGTTAAAAAAGTAATTGAAACAAAATAAATGGGTAGAACTAATTGATAAAGTCCTGTACCTTCAGGACCTAATATGTTGGATAAAATTATTCTAAAAACAAAACCTATACTCCTATCTATTACATGAGCAACTGTTAAGATAAAGGCGCCGCGAATAAAAGACCTTCCGGGCATAAATAAACACCTCATAATAGTTTATTCGCGGCACCTACATTATATGAAAAAACAAAAAATGCCGGCTTCTGCCGGCAGTAAAGGGGGATTAGGGGGAGAAATTTTTAATACACTTGAGGGGGGTTAAGACTTACACCTTATGGCTTCCTCTTACCAAAACGGCAGAGGCGTTTTCCGACAAATATTATGCAACATTTGATGAAAAATGTCAAGTTTTAATTTACATGAATTTTTCCCTGCAATTTTGTAATATTATAATTAAAAGCTAATAAAACATGCAAAGTAAACATTTTTTAAGACAAAAAAAGAATATTTATAAATGAAAAGGTTAAATCTTTTCCAAAAAAATTTTATCCCATCAAAAAATTTTTTAATTTTCTTTTTCAAAATACTTCATTACCGTCATCACATGCACAGCTATTCCTACTTTTATACATCTTTCATCTACATCAAATTTACTGCTGTGTAAGGGATTGTTTATGCCTTTTCCCCTGTTCCCACACCCTAATTTATAAAAAGTTCCAGGAACTCTTTGCAGGAAATAAGCAAAATCTTCTACCCCCATAGAAGGTGGAACTTCTACAACACCTTTTTCTCCTAAAATCATGCGAGCACTTTCTTTAACAAGGTCTGTAAATTTCACATCATTTATAAGAAGAGGATATCCTTTCATCCTTTTAAACTCGACTTCTCCCCCGTAAGAGTTTGCAATGTCTCTGCATATCTTTTCAACTGATTTTACTACCTCTTCTTTCATATTTTCTTCCAGAATCCTTATAATTCCCGACATATTGACTCTATCTGCTATTATATTTCTTGCATAGCCTCCATTTATAGTCCCAACCGTGATAACCAAAGGAGTAAGAGGATTTGTATTACGACTTACGATGGTCTGAATTGCGTTTATTATATTCGCTGATATCACAAGGGCATCTACTCCTTTGTGAGGTTGTGCTCCGTGAGAAGATTTACCTTTCACTACTATATCAAACATATCAGAAGCTGCATAAGCTTTTCCGTAGGTAATCCCTATTTGCCCAACCTCTACGTCAGGGTCCACATGAAGCCCTATTATTGCATCTACCTTAGGGTCTTCAAGAACCCCCTCTTCAATCATAGGAAGAGCCCCACCTGTTGTTTCTTCTGCTGGCTGAAAAATGAATTTCACATTTCCTTTAAGATTAACTCGCGATAAGACTTTTGCAGTAGCCATGAGAATGGCGGTATGAACATCATGTCCACAGGCATGCATCTTGCCGGGAATTTTTGATGCATATTCTACCTCATTTTCTTCCTGTATAGGAAGAGCATCCATGTCTGCCCTAATGGCTATTGTCTTTTTACCATCCCCTCTTAAAAGACCGACAACCCCAGTTTTCGCAATCCTCTTTACTTCTATGCCCAACTCTTTGAGATAGTTATAGACCATTTCCGAAGTTTTAATTTCTTCAAAACCCAATTCAGGATGCATATGTATTTTTCGTCTTAAATCTATTGCCTCTTTTTCAATTTTTTCAATTTCCTCTAAAATTTCCATGTTTCATCACCTTTCAGTATTTCTCGATATCCACAGTAAATACCTCATCAATTTCTCTACCAAGGAGCCTCTTAGCAATCGTTTTGAAATTTTTCTCATCGCCACTTACAAAAAACTCTATTTTGCCTCCCGTCGGATTCTCCATCCCTCTCTCTTTTACGTACTCCAATATCTCCTGGGATAATCCAATCGCAGGGTCTACCAGCTTTATTCCAACTCCTATTACTCTGTTTATCACTTCTATCATAAGGGGATAGTGAGTGCAACCAAGTATCAATGTATCTATCCCATATTCATTAAAGTCTCTAAGGCACTCTTTAGCAGCTTCATAGGCCAAAATAGAATTATAAAGCCCCTCTTCGATTAGCGGTACAAATTGAGGACAAGCTTTTTGATAAACTTCAATCACGGGATCTAAAGCCTTTATAGCATATTCATAACTCTTGCTTTCCACCGTTCTTGCTGTAGCAATCACTCCTACCTTTTTATTCCTTGTAGCTAAGATACCGCTTCTTGCTCCAGCTTTTAACACGTCAAAAAGCTTAATCTTATATTTTTCTTTATTAATAACCGCACAAGTGGTATTACAGGCTATTACGATAGCCTTTACATTTTTTTCTATCATAAAATTTATGATTTGACCTGCAAAAAGTTCTATTTCTTCTCTGCTTTTATCTCCGTATGGGACTCTTTTTGTATCTCCAAAATAAATGTAATTTTCCTTTGGCAAAACTTCTATAAGCCTTTTTAATACGGTTAAACCTCCAACCCCTGAATCAAAAATTCCTATAGGCCGTGAATCCATCTAACCACATCCTAACCCAATGTTTTGTAAGGTTTTAGTATGTAAAGAGAAACTCTCTTACTCAACTCTACCACTTTCACATCCTTGAAGTTCTCTTTCAATTCTCTTTCTACTTCTTCTACAAAATTGAAATAATCTCCTCCTTCAAGCCACTCTACGAAAGCAGTTAAAAAGTCTTTGTTTTTATGATAATCGTGAAGTATCACGTAATTTTTCGTTACTCTTGACATCTCTTTATATAATATTTCTCTTTCCTCCTTCTTAATACCATGAGCCACATAGGAAGCTATAGAAATATCAAAAAAATCATCTTCAAAAGGGAACTTCTCTCCCGGTTCTATTTTGTAGGCTTTTATATCCATGCCCCTTAACCGCTTTAAAGCCTGCTCAAGCATTCCTTTCGAGACTTCAATCCCATAAGTTTCAAAACCGGCCTCCTTCAAGACATAACATAAAGGGCCTGTGCCACAGCCTACATCTAAAACTCTTCTATAATCTTTAAGGGGCAGGTGTTTTTTGAGAATTTCCAGCACTTTTCTGTAATAAGCAACTTGAGAATTGAAAAACCATGCATATACCGGAGAAATAGTATCAAAAAGCTTGACATGGCTATTAGACATTTTTATCACCGCCTTAATCCACTTAACACCTATTATACCATAAAAATTGCCGGGCTAGTACCCGGCTCCTATATCCTTTCTGTAATGCATCCCTTCAAAATGTATTTTTTCGATTTCCCTATACACTATTTTTCTCGCCTCTTCATACGAGTTCCCCAGTGCCGTAATTCCCAAAACTCTTCCTCCAGAAGTCACAATTTTATCTCCCTTTAAAGCAGTTCCGGAATGATACACAAAAGCTTCTCTAATTTTTTCTAACCCACTTATTTCAAAGCCTTTTTTATATTCTAATGGATATCCTTGAGAAGAAATTATAACACATACTGCTTTTTTATCCTCCCACTCAAGCTTTAGCTCGTTAAGCTTACCGTCCAGCGTAGCTTCTATCACCTCTAAAAGATCTGTCTTTAAAAGAGGGAGCACTACCTGCGTCTCGGGATCTCCAAATCTCGCGTTAAATTCTAAAACCTTTGGCCCTTCTTTGGTAAGCATTAAACCAGCATATAAAACACCTTTATATACAATTCCTTCTTCCTTCATGCCAGATACTACTGGCTTTAAGATCTTTTCTTCAACTTCCTTGAAGGTTTTCTCGTCTATATGAGGATTCGGAGCAATACTCCCCATCCCTCCAGTGTTTGGCCCCTCATCTTTATCATACACTTTCTTATAATCCATAGCAGTCATCATTGTTAAAATATTCTCACCATCTACAATCGCAAAGAAAGAAGCCTCCTTGCCAAATAGCATTTCTTCTATGATCACTGTATCTCCTGACGTCCCAAAAATCTTCTTTTTCATCATGAGGTCCAGCACTTCTTTTGCTTCTATAAAATCTCTTACTATAAAAACTCCTTTTCCCTGGGCCAACCCATCCGCCTTCATCACAACAGGATACCATGTCTTTTCTAAAAATTCTAAAGCCTCTTTGTATTTGCAAAATGCCTTGAATCTTGCTATGGGTATATTATATTTTTCCATCAATTTTTTTGCAAAATACTTACTTCCTTCAATCATTGCTGCTTTTTTATTAGGCCCAAAGATCCTGAGTCCAACTTTTTCAAACTCATCCACAATTCCCTCTACTAAAGGTAGCTCTGGCCCTACCACCGTTAAGTCTATCTTGTTTGCCAATGCAAATTCTTTGAGCTTTTCTATCTCGTTCACACCTATGTCGATACATTCTGCCATCTGAGCAATTCCTGCATTGCCAGGAGCACAGTAGATCTTTTCCACTCTTCTACTATTTGAAAGCTTATGAACAATAGCGTGTTCCCTTCCACCTCCACCAACTACTAATATCTTCAAGCGTCTCACCCCCCTCAATGTTTAAAATGCCTTATACCACTAAATACCATGGCAATTCCTGCTCTGTTTGCAGCTTCAATAGAAAGTTCATCATTTAAAGAACCTCCCGGCTGAATTATTGCAGTAATGCCTGCTTTAGCAGCTGTTTCTACCACGTCAGGAAAAGGAAAGAAAGCATCGGACGCCAGAACACTTCCTTTAGCCTTTTCTCCTGCCTGGCTTATCGACTGCTCGGTAGGCCAAATCCTGTTTGTCTGTCCTACCCCTATACCTACTGTTACTCCTTTCTTAGCAATCACTATAGCATTTGACTTTACATGCTTTACCACCTTAAAGCCAAATATCAGATCTTTCATTTCCTCTTCTGTCGGAGACCTCTTCGTTACCACTTTTAAGTCATTTTCATTAAAAAGTAGTTCGTCTTTTTCTTGAATTAAAATTCCACCTTCCACCTTCTTAATATCAAACTCTCTATAATAACCCTCTTTCAACTTAAGTACCCTCAAATTTTTCTTGCTTTTTAATATATCTAAGGCTTCTTCCTCATAGTCTGGAGCTATAACAATCTCCAAAAAGATTTTTACAAGCTCCTTTGCAGTATTTACATCGACTTTCCTATTAAAAGCTACAATTCCCCCAAAAATCGACACAGGGTCCGCTTCATAGACTTTAAGATAAGCTTCGTATGAATTCTTACCAATAGCTACTCCACAAGGATTTGTGTGCTTTATGGCTACTGCTGCCGGTTCATCAAATTCCCTCAAAAGCTCTATTGCTGCATTTGCATCGTTTATGTTGTTGAAAGAAAGCTCCTTTCCATTCAGTTTAATACATTCTGAAATACCGTAAGCTTTGATAGGATGTCTGTAAAAGGCAGCTTTCTGATGGGGATTCTCTCCATATCTTAGGTCCTGTACCTTCTCGTAGGCAAGGGTGACAATCGAAGGAAATTCTATTCCGATTCTTCCCCTAAAATACTCAGATATTAAAGCATCATAAAAAGCCGTATGCTCAAATGCTTTAGCTGCCAGGTAAAATCTGGTTTCTTCTTTTGTATCTCCATAAACTTCTATCTCCTCAATTACCTTATGGTAATCTGAAGGGTCCACCACTACAGTGACATATTTATAGTTCTTAGCCGCCGCTCTTATCATTGCGGGTCCACCTATGTCTATATTTTCAATGGCTTCTTGATGCTCGAAGTTTTCCCTGGAAATAGTCTCTTTGAAGGGATACAAATTTACAACAACCAAGTCTATAGGTTTAATGCCATGATTTTCAAGGTCTTTTTTATGTCCCTCCTTGTCCCTTATAGCAAGTATGCCCCCATGAATTTTGGGATGCAGTGTCTTCACTCTGCCTTCCATGATTTCTGGGAAATTCGTGATTTCGGAAACCTTTATTACTTTTACTTCGTTTTGCTTGAGAAGGTCATAAGTGCCGCCCGTTGAAATTATTTCATAGCCAAGATTTTCAAGTTTTTTTGCAAATTCCACTACTCCATCTTTTTTCCAGACACTTATCAGCGCCCTTTTACTCACATCATCGCCTCCCTATCGAGTATCTTAACTTTTCTTCCCTCTACCTTTAGTTTCCCTTCAACAAAGAGCTTAACTGCATAAGGCAAAACCCTGTGTTCCACCTCTAAAACTTTTTTTGCTATTGTCTCAGGAGTGTCTTCATCTTCTATTTTCACAACTTCTTGTAAAATAATCGGCCCTGTATCCGCCCCTTTGTCCACAAAATGGACAGTACACCCTGTATATTTTACTCCATAATCGTAAACCGCTTGGTGCACCTTCATTCCATAAAAGCCCTTCCCGCAGAAGGCAGGTATGAGGGAAGGATGTATATTTATTATCTTGTTTGGAAACCTCTCTACAATCTCTTCACTTAAAATCGTTAAAAAACCAGCAAGAATTATTCCATCGGGATCTAATTTTTCAAGAATTGATAGAAGTTTTTTAAAAAACCTGTCTTTTAATTCTTTTTTGGGAAGACAATAGGCAGGAATCCCGTGTTTTTTAGCCCTTTCTAAAGCGTAAGCCTCTTTTTTATCGCTTATTACTCCTACTATTTCAGCCTTTATGTAGCCTTTTTCGATGGCATCGATTATTGACTGCAGGTCTGTACCATTTCCCGATGCCATCACCACAAGTCTCATAAAAGCACACCGTCCTCCCCTTTGACAATCTCCCCTATCACAAAAGCTTTTTCCCCTGCCTCATCAAGCCTTCTTAAAGCCAAACTAACTTCCTGTCTGTCCACAACAATGATCATTCCTATGCCCATGTTAAAAGTCCGATACATTTCCTCTTCTTCAATGTTTCCAAGCTTTCTTATCAAATTAAAGATGACAGGTACTTCCCAACTTTCCTTATTTATTTTTGCAGACAAACCCCTCGCTAAAATTCTTGGTATATTCTCAATAAAACCTCCCCCTGTTATATGAGCCATTCCTTTAACTTTCAACCCTTTTAAGGTTGCAACAGATTTCACATATATTTTCGTAGGAGTTAAAAGTTCTTCTCCCAATGTTTTACCGAGGTCTGGTACATAAGTTTCAACTGACAGTTTATTTTCCTCAAAAAAAACCTTCCTCACAAGTGAATATCCATTGCTGTGAAGTCCAGAAGAAGAAAGCCCTATTATGACATCTCCTTCTTTTATTGAAGAAGTATCTATTATTTCCTCTTTTTCCACTATTCCAACACAAAACCCTGCAAGGTCATATTCTCCTTCTTTATAAAACCCTGGAAGTTCGGCTGTTTCTCCACCAATCAAGCTACATTCAGCTATTTGGCACCCCTCTGTTATCCCTTTTATCACTTCTATTGCTTTTTCACTTTTAAGTTTGCCAGTAGCAAAGTAATCTAAGAAAAAGAGGGGTTTTGCTCCGACCACAATTACATCATTCACACACATAGCTACCAGGTCTATGCCAATAGTATCGTGTTTGTCCATCATAAAGGCTATCTTAAGTTTTGTCCCAACCCCGTCCGTACTGGACACTATCACCGGGCTTTTGTAATTTTTTATCTCATAAAGTGCTGCAAATCCACCAATCCCTTGTAAGACTCCATCTTTTAAGGTTTTTTCTGCAAAAGGTTTTATCATTTTCACAAACTTATTCCCTTCAGCAATATTTACTCCTGCATCTTTATACTTCATAATTATACACCTGCTCTTTTATTTTTTCTAAAGGATAGTTGCCATCAAAACATCCCGTGCATATGGAATTAAATCCCAAACTCCTCTTGAGTCCTTCAATGCTCAAAAAATAGAGGCTGTCAGCTCCTATGGCTCTTCTTATTTCTTCTACTGACATCTTAGCTCCAATTAGTTCTTTTCGCGAAGGAGTATCTATCCCAAAATAACAAGGATATTTAACTGGTGGCGAACTTATTCTCACATGTACTTCTTTTGCTCCACCGTCCTTCAGCAAAGATACTAGCCTTTTCATGGTGGTTCCCCTCACTATTGAGTCATCTATGAGCACCACCCTTTTCCCCTTAACAAGCTCTTTTAGCACATTTAATTTTATCTTAACTCCTATTTCTCTTTCTTTTTGGTCTGGAGCAATGAAAGTTCTCCCGATGTACTTGTTTTTTATAAGGCCATCTCCAATTGGTATGCCGGATTCGATAGAGTATCCTCTAGCAGCAGCAACACCAGAATCCGGAACGGGTACCACAAGGTCCGCCTCCAGCGGAGATTCTCTTGCCAGCATCTTGCCCATTTCCAGCCTTGCAAAATAAACATTTCTTCCTTCCATTATGCTGTCGGGTCTCGCAAAGTAGATATACTCAAATACACAGGGCATCTTTTTCTCCGAAACCTCATCTTTATAGGAAGTGAGTCCATTTTCATCAATTACCACAATTTCTCCTGGCTCCACATCCCTTATAAGTTCTGCTCCAATCACATCAAAAGCACAAGACTCCGATGAAATGAAGTAAGTATCTTCTTTCTTTCCTATGCACAAAGGCCTTATACCATGAAAATCTCTTACTCCTATTAGTTTACGGTCTGTCATAATCACCAAAGAATACGAACCTTCAATTTCTCTCATAGACTCTTTTATGGCTTGTATCAACCCTTTGTGAAAATTTTTAGCTATGAGGTGGAGTATTATTTCTGTATCGCTGGTGGTCTGAAAAATTCGCCCTTCCTCTTCAAGACTTATTCTTAACTCCTCTGCATTCACCAGATTCCCATTGTGAGCTATTGCCATATACTCCCTTCTAAAATTGGCAACAAGGGGCTGAGCATTGACAATCCCCTTGCTGCCCGCCGTTGAATACCTTACATGCCCTATGCCGAGTCTGCCCTCAAGTGCTTTTAGATTTTCTTTGGCAAATACTTCTGTTACAAGTCCAAGGCCTTTTATGAAATTCACTTTTTCTCCATTGTATACAGCAATTCCAGCACTTTCCTGACCTCTGTGCTGAAGCGCTTGAAGTCCATAGTAAATATAAGAAACTACTGAAGAAGAAAAACTAAAAGCCCCAAAAACACCGCATTCTTCCCTTAACTTTTTTCCAATTCCCATTTTATTCTCCCTCTCCAGGCCTTTTCTATTTCTTCTAACCGAAGGTCTATAACTTTTTTACCATTTATCTCGATCATCATCCTGTCCCCTCCTACAATTCCTATTTTTTGAACGGGTATCCCATACTTCTCTATTAACTTTAATGCATTCTCTAATTTATCAGGTTTTAAACTCACTACTGCCCTAGATTGAGATTCAGAAAACAATTCTAAATCCTCCCTTAAAGAAGTAGTGAGAGATACTCTTGCACCTTTCCCTCCGGAAAGAGCACATTCCATAAGTGTTACAGCCAATCCCCCTTCTGAAATATCGTGAGCAGACTCAATAAGCCCTTTATTTATAAGCTCGATTATACACTCATGAAGCTTCTTTTCTCTTTCAAAATCTAGCTGTGGAGGATTACCTTTTACAATTCCGAAATTAACTTTTAGATATTCACTTCCTCCAATCTCTCCCCTGTTTTCTCCTAAAACGAGAACAAGGTCCCCTTCGCTTTTGAAGTCCATTGTGCAAATCTTTGATATATCTTCTACAATGCCAGCCATACCTATTATAGGGGTTGGATATATGGGCCCTTTTTCTGTTTCGTTATAAAGGCTGACATTTCCACTTACAACCGGAAGCCCAAGTTCTTCACAGGCTTTTGCAATTCCTATTATAGAATTTTTAAGCTGCCAGTACATCTCTTCTTTTTCAGGATTTCCAAAATTCAAGCCGTCTGTAACACCTATAGGAATAGCCCCTACCATTGTGAGATTTCTTGCTGCCTCTGCCACTGCTATCTGAGAACCAATGTAAGGGTCTAAATAACAGTAACGACCATTGCCATCTGTTGTAAAAGCAATTCCTTTATTCGTTCCATCTATTCTCACCACTCCTGCATCCATTCCCGGACCAATTACTACAGCAGGATTACTTTCAAATTGGCCATAAATCCATTCCTTGCTGCAGATATTCAGTGAAGTCAGTAACTTTTTCAAAACTTCATTAAAATCCTCTGGCATAGGTAGTTTTTCCACTTTAAGACTGTTTAAATCTTTCTGCCATGAAGGGACTTTTTCCTCCCTTATATACTGGGGAGCCTCTGTCAGAGACTTCGCTGGCACTTCCGCTACTATTTCACCTTCTTTTAAAACCCTTATCATTCCATCTTCGGTGACTTTGCCTATAACTGAAAAATTAACTCCCCACTTTTTAAAAATGTCCTCTACTTCTTCTCTTCTATTTTTATCTATGACCATAAGCATCCTTTCCTGCGTCTCGGAAAGCATTATTTCAAAAGGAGTCATCCCATCCTCTGCAAGAGGTACACTGTCAAGGTTAATCTCCATGCCTACTCCTCCTCTTGCAGCCATTTCGCTAGAAGAGGAAGTCAAACCCGCTGCCCCCATGTCCTGTACTGCCACAACAGCTCCTGTTTCAAAAGCTTCTAAACATGCCTCCATCAACAATTTTTCTAACCCAGCATCACCTTTTGGAACAGAGGAATCCCTCTTTCCCTCTTCTAACTGTTGTGAAGCAAAGCTCGCTCCTCCTACCCCATCTCTTCCTGTCCTGGCACCTACCAGTACAACTAAATTTCCTATTCCTTCTGCTCTTCCTTTCTGTATCTTCTCTTTCTCTACTATACCTGCGCACATAGCATTTACCAGCGGGTTTCCACTATAACTTTCCTCAAAATACGTCTCTCCTCCTACAGTGGGAATTCCTACCTCGTTGCCGTAATAAGCCAGGCCTTTCACTACTTCTTGAAGAAGGAACTTTACTTTTTCATCATTAAGTTCTCCAAATCTAAGTGAAGAAAGAAGAGCAATAGGACGTGCCCCCATTGTAAATATATCCCTTATTATACCTCCTGCTCCAGTGGCAGCACCATTGTATGGATCAACAGCAGAAGGATGATTATGACTTTCAATCTTCATCACAAGGGCAAGTCCATCCCCAATGTCCAAAATTCCTGCATTTTCTCCCGGCCCTTGTATAACCCTTTCTCCTCTTGTAGGAAGATACTTCAACAAAGGCTTTGAATTCTTATAAGAGCAATGTTCAGACCACATAGCGCTGTACATTCCAAGTTCTGTAAGATTGGGTTCTCTCCCCAAGTCTTCAACTATCTTTCTGTACTCCTCATCTGTGAGTCCCAATTTAATCCAGATTTTTTCTTCCATTTTAACACTCCCTTTTAAGTTAAAATTTTCTAAACCTCTTACTTTTCAAGTCTTTTTAAGATTTCGAAATACGCCTCTTCTACTTGACCCAAATCCCTTCTAAACCTGTCTTTATCAAGTTTTTTCATGGTATCCTTATCCCACAACCTGCAGGTATCAGGCGAGATTTCATCTGCCAATAAGATTTTTCCTTCTTTTTTCCCAAACTCCAGTTTAAAATCCACGAGTATTATATCTCTTTTCAAAAAATACTCTGACAACAGGTCGTTTATCGTAAATGCCATTTCCTTTATTTTCGAAACTTCTTGCTCTGTAGCCAGCTCTAAAGCAGCAATGTGATATTCATTTATCATTGGATCTCCTAATTCATCACTTTTATAGCAAAATTCAAGCACAGGCTTTTTAAATTTGATCCCCTCTGTAAGCCCTAATCTCTTGCAAATGCTCCCTGCTGCATAATTTCTGATGATTACTTCAATAGGAAATATATCCACCATTTTAACAAGCATTTCTCTATCTCCAAGCCTTTTTATATAGTGAGTTTCAATTCCGTTCTTTTCTAGAAATTCAAACAGTATCGCTGAAACTTTATTGTTTACCATCCCTTTCCCTTCTATTATTCCTCTTTTTTTGCCATCAAAAGCTGTAGCTTCATCTTTGTACTCTATTATGTACACCCCTTGCTCATCTGTTTTGTACAACCTCTTTGCCTTCCCTTCATAAACCATCTCTCTTTTCTCCATTTCACTTCCTCCTCGTTAATTATTTGACATCCTACCTTCTTTTTCTTTCCCAAGGCAATTTTCACTGGCAAATTACTCTTGACTATTTAATACTTCCTGAGCCATTCTTTCTCTATACTCTGCAAGTCTTTCTCTAAGATAAGGGTATTTTAAAGAAAGGATGTGACATGCTAAAAGAGCGGCATTTTCAGCACCATCTATGGCAACCGTAGCAACGGGAATACCTTTAGGCATTTGAACTATGGAAAGAAGGGAGTCAAGCCCATCAAGAGTAGAAGATTTTATTGGCAGACCAATTACAGGAAGCAACGTATAAGACGCAATCACCCCTGGTAGATGAGCAGCTTTTCCCGCTGCTGCTATTATAAGGTCATAATACTTTTCTGCCTCTACCGCAAATTCCTGCGTCTCAAAAGGCGTTCGATGTGCAGAAAGGACCTTTAGTTCATAAGAAATCTCAAACTCTTCTAAAATATCTATGCATCTTTTAATAATTGGAAGGTCCGACTTACTCCCTACCACCACTGCCACCTTTGGCATTTTTTACTCCTCCTCTGAAATTGATGAATAAGAGGGGATACCCCCCTCTCATCTTAAAATAAAGTTTATGGCAAAAGCAAAAGCGATCACATACATCATCCAGTGGATTTCTTTATACCGCCCTGATAATAGTTTAACCAGCGTATAAGAAATAAATCCCAATCCCAAACCCGTCGCTATACTATAAGTAAGGGGCATCCCCACTATAGTGATAAAAGCAGGAAAGGCTTCTGTAAAGTCATCAAAGTTTATGTGTACTATTTCCGTCATCATCAAAGCTCCCACTATTACCAGAGCAGGAGCAGTAGCAAATGCTGGAACCAATCCTACCAGTGGAGCTATGAAAAGGGCTAACAGGAAAAATACCGCTACTGTAATACCTGTCAATCCCGTTTTTCCTCCTTCTGCAATTCCCGCAGCGCTTTCAATATATGAGGTTACAGTACATGTACCCAAAATTGGAGAAATCATCGTCCCAATGGAATCAGAAATAAAAGCTCTTCCCAAAGCAGGAGGTTCTCCTTTTTCTTCAAGCAATCCTGCTTTTTTAAGGAGCCCCATCAGGGTACCCATATTGTCAAAAAGCTCAACTATTGTAAAAGTAAAGATTATGTTTAAAAGTCCATAATGGAACGCTCCTATGATGTCGAGTTTCCCAAATGTAGGAGCAAGGCTTGGTATACTAAAGCTTATTACATCACTTAAACTTTTAGGAAGGGGTGAAACGCCAAATATCATGGCTACTACTGTAGTAGTTAAAATTGATATTATTAAAGCGCCTCTAACACCTCTTGATATCAAAACGGCTGCCAGTATGAGTCCAAAAATAGAAAGTAAAGTCTCTGGCTTTAAAATATGCCCAAAAGCTACAAGTGTAGCATCAGATTTTACAACTATTCCCGCGTTTATAAGTCCTATAAAAGCTATGAAAAGTCCTATCCCCACAGGAATGGCTGCCCTCAATGAAGAAGGTACAGCTTCTATTATCCAGCTTCTTATTCTGGTGACAGTAAGAATTAAAAAGACCACTCCTGAAAAAAACACTGCTCCTAACGCCACGGTCCAGTGAAGTCCAAACTGTTTAACCACTGTATAAGTAAAGAAAGCATTTAAACCCATACCGGGAGCCACTGCGATAGGATAATTTGCAAGAAGTGCCATAAGAGTAGTAGCAATCGCAGAAGACCATATAGTAGCAGCTATTGCCGCCTCTTTCGGAATTCCCGCTTCGCTTAAAATTTGCGGATTTACAAAAATTATATAAGCTAAAGTAATGAAAGTAGTAGCACCTGCTAAAATTTCTGTCTTGACATCTGTACTTCTTTCCTGCAATCTAAATATCCTTTCAATTAGACCGTTTGTTTTTGGATGATTGTTTTTCATTTAGTGTCCTCCTTTTGTAGATTTTTGGAAAAATTAAAGCCCGGCAAGAATAGAGTGAAACCTATCCTCCCGGGCTTTTATCCCTTAGGTGTGGTATGTGGAAAATCCACATACCTGTACCGCTCGGACCAAGCACCCTTTAAGGGCTGGAACCCTAGGTACACTTTCACTCATAGTCGAACAATTTACGGTTGTTCGGTAGAGACTCCCAAGCCATATCCTTGGGATTATATGAGCGCATATATTAAGTTTTCTAGTTACATCTTATCAAACTGCAAACAAAAAGTCAAGAGTAAATCCGAATTTTTTATAAAATTTAAATTTTAACGTTCGTATTATTCCCACTCTATCGTAGCCGGTGGTTTTGATGTTATATCGTAAAGTACCCTGTTGACACCAGGCACTTCATTTGTAATGCTTGTAGATATGCTTTCTAAAACTTCATAGGGAAGCTTTGTCCAATCTGCTGTCATACCATCCACGCTATCTACAACCCTCAGTATAATCGCATACCCGTAGGTTCTCTCGTCCCCCATTACCCCCACACTCTTTATACCAGGCAAAATAGCAAAAGATTGCCATACTTTATTATACCATCCAAACCTTTTCATCTCCCGTTGAACTATGCTGTCAGCGAGCCTTAAAATTTCCAGTTTCTCTTCCGTAACCTCTCCTACAATCCTAACCGCCAATCCTGGTCCCGGGAAAGGCTGTCTATAAAGTATCTCGTCTGGAATCCCCAGTTCTTTTCCTACCTGCCTTACTTCATCCTTAAACAACATTCTTAGAGGTTCAATGAGCTCGAATCCAATGTTTTCGGGAAGTCCTCCCACATTGTGATGGCTTTTTATAGTGGATGAAATCCCATGACCACTTTCAATTACATCTGGATACAATGTCCCCTGCACTAAAAATTTTACATCGCCGATTTTCAAAGCTTCCTCTTTAAAGACCTCTATGAAAACATTTCCAATTATCTTCCTTTTTTCCTCCGGGTCAGTGACTCCTTTAAGCCTTGATAAAAATTTATCCTTTGCATCTACCCGTATTATGTTCATGTCGTAATTTTTTCTAAAAGTTTCAATAACCATATCCCCTTCATTAGCTCTAAGAAGCCCTGTATCTACAAATATGCATACAAGCTGGTCATGTATGGCTCTATCCACAAGAACAGCAGCAACAGCCGAATCTACTCCTCCAGAAAGGGCACAAACAGCTTTATGATTACCTACTCTAGCTCGTACTTCTTTTACCGTCTGCTCTATTAAAGATTCCATCGTCCAATCGGCAGAACAGTCGCAAACCTCAAAAAGGAAATTCCGTATTATTTCTGTGCCCCTGTGGGTATGAGAAACTTCTGGATGAAACTGAACACCATATAGTTTTTTTTCTACATTGGCAATCGCCGCAATCGGACAGTTGTCGGTAGAAGCTACAACCTTAAAACCTGGAGGAGGAAGTTCAATCTGATCTGTGTGGCTCATCCATACGATAGTATCTCTCTCTATACCTTTAAAAAGGGGAATTGTATTGTTTATCACGACCTCCGTCTTTCCGTACTCCCTCACAGGAGCTGGTGCAACCCTACCGCCTAAAAGTTCGGTCATAAGCTGCGCACCATAGCATATGCCCAAAACAGGATATCCAAGCTCAAATATCTCTTTATCACACTTGGGAGCATTCTTTACATATACGCTTGACGGCCCTCCTGAAAGCACAATCCCCTTGGGATCTATTTTCTTTACTTCCTCCGGAGGAATGTCATAGGGTACAATTTCACAATACACATTAGCCTCCCTTATCCTTCTTGCAATAAGCTGGGTATATTGGCCTCCAAAGTCCAAAATCAAGATGGTTTCACGCTTAATCCCCATCAAAGTATCCTCCTCTTACCTTAAATTATAATTGGGCGCTTCTTTCGTAATAATTATATCATGTGGATGGCTTTCAATTAATCCTGCCTGTGTTATCCTTACAAATTTAGTCTTTGTCCTTAATTCTTCAATATTTCTTACGCCACAGTACCCCATCCCTGCTCTTAATCCCCCAACCAGCTGGTAAACCGTATCTTTAAGCGGTCCCCTATAAGGTACTCTTCCTTCTACCCCCTCCGGCACCAATTTCCCTGTCTCTTCCTGGAAATACCTGTCCGAACTTCCTTCTTTCATGGCACCTAATGAACCCATACCACGATATACCTTGTAGCTTCTCCCCTGATATATCTCTATTTCTCCTGGACTTTCTTCGGTACCAGCAAACAAACTCCCTATCATAACAACAGAAGCTCCTGCCGCGATAGCTTTTACAATATCCCCTGAATACTTTATACCGCCGTCTGCAATAACAGGAACCCCGTATTTATCCGCCTCTTTAGCACATTCATAGATAGCAGTAATCTGCGGAACTCCTACACCAGCTACTACCCTCGTGGTGCAAATTGAACCGGGTCCAATACCAACCTTTACTGCGTCCGCTCCTCTTTCAATTAAATCTCTTGTAGCTTCTGCAGTAGCAACATTTCCCGCTATAAGCTGCACATCAGGATACTTCTCCTTTATTTTAGCGACGGCTTCCAAAACCCTTACTGAATGTCCATGAGCTGTATCTACTACTATAGCATCCACACCCGCTTCAATTAGCGCTTTTACCCTATCCATCATGTCTTTTCCGACCCCAACTGCAGCTGCTACAAGAAGCCTGCCTTTTTCATCTTTTGCAGCATTTGGAAATTCTGCAGCTTTTTCTATATCTTTTATAGTTATTAGCCCCTTTAACACGTTATTTTCGTCAACTAAAGGTAGTTTTTCTATCTTGTGTTTTTTGAGAATTTGCTTTGCCTCTTCCAGTGTGGTCCCGGGAGGTGCTGTTACCAGATTCTCTTTAGTCATAACTTCTCTTATGGGTTTGTTAAGATCATCTTCAAATCTTATGTCTCTGTTTGTTATGATACCGACCAGTTTGGAATCTACTGTGATAGGAACTCCAGAAATTTTATAACGGGCCATCAGTTCGGCCGCATCTTTTATAGTGTGGTCAGGAGAAAGATAAAAAGGGTCTGTGATTACGCCGTGCTCTGACCTTTTGACCTTGTCCACTTCCATTGCTTGTCTTTCAATGGACATGTTTTTATGTATTACTCCTATTCCCCCTTCTCTGGCTATAGCTATAGCCAGACGCGCTTCTGTCACTGTGTCCATCCCAGCGCTCATCAATGGAATATTCAACTTGATCTTTTTTGTAAGCTTCGTTTTTAAATCTACATCTTTTGGCAAAACATCAGATTTTGCTGGAAGCAGAAGGACGTCGTCAAAGGTCAGTCCCTCCATTACAAACTTCTCTTCCATTATTCCATCTCCTTTGCATTTTATTATAGCATACCTCATATTTAAAGTCTTTGCCAAATAATTAGAAGCTCTAAAAAAATTGTGGCCTTATAACTTATTTTCTCACCAATTCCGACAATTTTACTTTTCAATATATCAAATTTAAATTTTTTCGTCAATAATGACAGGAGTACTCGATAGGGGCTTTTTTAATTCCAATCACATTTTCTGCTTCATTATCTGCTGAAATCCTACAGTATCTTGCAGTATGAATACCAAATTTTACGCAAAAATGACAATTGCTTTTGTAGACTAAAAGATATGATAAAATTATGGTATAATCCAAAAAGCTTTGAGAACATGTGGAGGGTAAAAAATGAACAATATCCTTATAAAAAGAGGAAAACTCGAATATGCCAAAGATTTTTCTGAACTTATTTCCCTTTCCGCTCCTTCTTTCTTCCCTTATCTTTTTGGACCTAAAGTAAAAGAGCTAATGGAAAATTTATTTAAACAACCTAAAAATTTTTTCAGTTTTGAGCATTCAATCTTTGTTGAAATAGATAACAAAATAGCAGGAATGGTTTTAGGATATAGTTTTGAACAAAAGATAGAAGAAGAACTAAATACTGGTATACTTCTTGCTAAATATTTAAAAAGGGACTTTCTCAGAAAACTTCCTTATTTATTTAAAGCTGAGAGTATATTAGGGAAAATCACAAAAGAAGAATACTACCTGAGCAATATTGCAATATATTCTGAGTTTAGAGGTCTTGGATTAGGAAGTAAACTGTTAGAGGAAATAGAGCAAGAGGCAAGAAAACTAAAGTGCAAAAGGATAGTGTTGGATGTAGAGATAGAGAATGAAAAGGCGATTAAATTGTATGAAAAATTAGGTTATAAGATAATAGAGAGATCACCTCTTTTTAAAAGTAGGGATAAAAACTTTCAATTCTTCAAAATGCAAAAAGAGTTGTGAATTCTCTCACTTCTTCTTCCTTATCACAGGTGATTATTATCACAAGGTTATTACTGATTTTTAGCTTTGCAATAAAAATAAGGACTCTAACTTTTGCTGTTAGAATCCTTATTTTTTATGTTGTTATTTTTAATATACAAGTTTTAAAATGGTGCGCCCGAGAGGACTCGAACCTCCGGCACGCAGTTTAGGAAACTGCTGCTCTATCCTTCTGAGCTACGGGCGCACGGTTTTCACAGATTCATTTTATCAGACAATATAGAATCTGTCAAGGGCAGAAAAATTAAAAAGGCTGAGGAAGCCTCAGCCTTTACATCATGTCCATACCTGCGCCCGGAATATTCTTTTCTTTTTCTGGTATGTCCACTACTATAGCCTCTGTTGTTAGGATCATTGAGGCAATTGAAGCAGCATTCTGCAAAGCAGTTCTCGTAACCTTTGTCGGGTCTATAATACCTCTTTTGATCATGTCTGTAAATTCTTCTCTATAAGCATCATATCCAAAGTTCGGGTCTTTAGCGGCTTTAATTTTTTCTACAACTATTGAACCATCTACTCCTGCATTTTCAGCTATCTGTCTTACGGGTGCTTCCAAAGCTTTTAATACTATCATAGCACCTGTCTTGAAGTCTCCTTCTAATGAATCAACTACTTTCTGTACATCTTCCATAACATTAAGAAGTGCTACTCCGCCACCAGGAACTATACCCTCTTCTACTGCTGCCTTCGTAGCTGCAAGTGCGTCCTCTATTCTGTGCTTTTTCTCTTTGAGTTCTGTTTCTGTTGCAGCACCCACCTGAATCACTGCCACGCCACCAGCGAGTTTTGCAAGTCTTTCTTGTAATTTCTCTCTGTCATAATCTGAAGTAGTCTCTTCTATTTGAGCCTTTATCTGATTAATTCTCTTCTTGATGTCTTCTGGATTGCCTGCTCCACCTACAATTGTAGTATATTCTTTTGTGACTTTAACTTGTCTTGCACGTCCTAACATATCTAATGTAACATCTTTTAGGTCATAACCCAATTCTTCAGAAATTACTTGCCCACCTGTTAAAATAGCAATATCCTGGAGCATTTCTTTTCTCCTGTCGCCAAATCCAGGTGCTTTTACGGCTACGCAGGAGAAAGTACCTCTTAATTTGTTAACAACCAAGGTTGCTAAAGCCTCTCCTTCTACATCGTCAGCTATTATGAGAAGTTTCTTACCATGCTGTACTATCTGCTCCAGAAGTGGGAGTAAATCCTGAACATTTGAAAGCTTCTTGTCCGTTATGAGTATTACAGGCTCTTCAAGAATAGCCTCCATCTTTTCTGCGTCGGTTACCATGTAAGGTGAAATGTAACCCCTATCAAACTGCATACCTTCCACGACTTCAAGGGTTGTACCAATGGTCTTTGACTCTTCTACAGTAATTACTCCATCTTTCCCAACTTTCTCCATTGCCTCTGCAATAAGCTGTCCAATCTCTTCATCGGCGGCTGAAATGGCAGCTACATGAGCAATTGATTCTTTGTTATCGATAGGCTTAGAAATCCTTCTCAAACCTTCGACTGCGGCTTCCACAGCCTTCGTCATACCTCTTCTTAAAAGCATCGGGTTAGCGCCAGCTGCAAGGTTTTTGAGTCCTTCTAGTACCATGACCTGAGCCAATAATGTAGCTGTGGTTGTACCATCTCCTGCTACATCGTTAGTTTTTGTAGCAGCTTCTTTCAGAAGTTGTGCTCCTTGATTCTCAAAAGGATCCTCTAATTCAATTTCTCTTGCAATTGTAACACCGTCATTAGTAACAGTGGGAGTCCCGTACTTCTTATCAAGAACTACATTCCTTCCTCTTGGACCTAAAGTTACTTTTACAGTGTTAGCAACAGCATTAACTCCTCTTTCCAGAGCTTTACGCGCTTCCTCACCGTATTTGATCTGCTTTGCCATTTTCACTACCTCCTTATTCGATTATTGCTAGAATATCGCTTTCTCTTAAAAGCAAATACTCTTCTCCATCTAATTTGACTTCCGTCCCAGCATACTTGGAGAAAATCACTCTATCTCCCACCTTAACTTCTGGCTCAACTCTTTTGCCATCTATGTATTGACCTGGTCCTACTGCAACAACTTCTCCCTGTTGTGGCTTTTCCTTAGCTGTGCCAGGTAAAATAACTCCGCCTTTTGTTACCTCTTCAGACTGCAGGACTTTTACTACTACTCTGTCCCCGAGTGGCTTTAGTCTCATATCTCTCTATCCCTCCTTCCATTATTAGCACTCAAACTTTATGAGTGCTAATTCCAATCTCTATATTAATTTAAGTGGTAAAACATATCAAACTCGAATACAGCTCATTTTTGACTGTTTCGGACGATTATTTAGGGTTTTCCCCGCGTTATTTCGTGTTTATGCCGTTATTTATCATTTTAGGCTTTATTTCTTTCTTTTGTATCTTTTAATAAAAAAATACAGGGAATGATCACTCCCCTGATTGACCTTCTTTTTTATTATTCCCTACTTCTTCTGATTTATAATGCTTTAAGTAATTTATCATATTGTACATATACTGTTGCTGTTCTTTTGTGAGCATGGATTTTAAATTATCTATGACAGCCTGCTGTTCCTTTGAAAGTCCCTCCAGAATCTTTTCTTCCGGATTATCATTTTCTTCTACTTTTTCTTCTACTTTTTCTTCCACTTTCTCTTCTATTTTTGCATCGGACATATGAGTAATTTTTTCTTCCTGCAAAGTCTTAACTTCACTTTCTTCCTTCGTCCTTTTCCCTTTTTGATTCTCTTCTTCTACATGGTTTTTTTCATCTCTTGTCTGCCCTTTTATCTCCTTCATATTGTTCATAATACCCTCAGCTTTATTGATAACTTCCAAAAGTTTTATATTCCTTGCTAATTTGTCTGTTTCCTCCAGTTTCTCTTGAGGAATGAGCGGCCTTATAGCCTCATATATTTCTACTATTCTGTCAAAGGGGTTGGTTTTCTTGCCTTCTTTTGAGAACTTATCTATTTTTTCTTGCAAATTCTTTAAAGCCTCATGAAATTTCAAAAACTTATCAACTATTTCTTGTTTATCTTCAGATATGTAGGGTTTGATGGCATTTAAAATTCCAATCTTGTCGGGTTCTTTTTCTTCTTCTGTCTCTATGTCTTTTTCCGATAAAGAAAAAAGCTCTTTCTGGAGTTCTACTATCTCTGCCATTTTTGTAAACATCTCAACATAGTACTGTTCTTTTTTATTAAGATAAGGCTTTACGCTTTTCATAAACTCCTTTCCCTTAGTTATTATCTCATAAATGTCTGTTTTTTTCTCTTCAACATCCTCTTCTTTTTTAAGCTCTTTTTTTTCCTCTAAGTCTTTTTGCTCTTCATCTGTCTCTAAAAGCTGGTATTTTACAAAAGCCAGTATAAGAAGTTCTATCGCAATTATTTTAAGCAGGACTTCCCTTTGCAATGTAGATTCCCCCTATATCTTAATTGCTACATTAAAATATATGTAATGGGGCAAGTCTATATTATCATAGACTTACCCCTTTCCTTCTAATTTTTATCCAAGACGATTATACCTGGTATAAAGAGGAAGATTAGGAGAATTATTATAAAAATCCAGAACCAACCTGCCACAAATCCTACACCTTTTTCTTCCGGCATTTATTTCCCTCCCTTCCTCATGACAATCCAGCTAAAGACCACAGAAACTTTTTGACTTTTTTCCTCGGTTTCTCCTGTTGCAAAACTACAAGAAGTACAAAGAAGAAAAGAAGGCTATCTATTTCAAATTTTACATCTAAAATGACTGTGAGAATGACAAAGAAAAACAACAAAGTATCTCCTGATATATTCATTCAAATTCACTCCGTTCGGTTTAAGTAAGGGGCTCTACCAGAAGGGTAGAGCCCTTCAGTTTATTTTACCTCGTTAAAAAACCAACCCCATCCTCCATCCATTATTATGACTAACAGTATGAAGAAAAGCAGCAATGTCTCTAATGACCATGTTACATTGAGCCATCCACCACCTAATGCTAAGACTAATATCAAGAAGAAGAAGAGCAAATTAGTTTCGCCAAAAACCGTGCTTGTTCCAGCCATACAAATCCCCCTTCAATTCGAATTTATCCTAAATTTCATGCTTTAGGCTCTTCTACAATGATTCCTGGTACAAAGAGGAATATCAAGAGAATTATTATTATAATCCAGAACCACCAACCGAATCCTGCTCCGCTTTTATCTACTGGCATGAATTTTCCTCCTTTCAAGTTCTGCTTTTAAGTTTAAGGTCTTTTCAAGACCTACTACATAATATGAAGAAACATTCTAAGGTGACACTTTTTAAAAAAATCACTATCAAATTTTCACAAGACTCATATTGTGTTATTAGCAGAAAGGAGGTTCATGCTGTGAATATCATCCCTTTTATCATGGTCCCAAAAATCATTAAAGAAGCATCTTATATTAAGAAAATAGATAAAAGACTTCTAAACAAGGCTTCTTACCTAAGAAGTGAAACTGTCCCAATAATTCTCTACTCAAACCTCTCCTATGAGGTATTAAGATCTAGAATAGAAAAATTAGGGGGAAGTGTAAAATTTGAACTTCCCATAGTAAAAGGCTGGTCAGTAAATCTCCCCTGCAATAAACTCAAGCATTTAGCTTCTTTGAAAGGAATCCATTTTATAGCAGAAGATTCCGTTGTAAAATTACAGCTTCATATAGCCACCCAGGAGATAACTTCAAGAAATGCAAATGACCTAGGATATACTGGAAAAGGAGTAACCATAGCATTCTTAGACACCGGTATATATCCCCATCCAGATTTCACAAAACCCAAAAATCGCATATTGGCCTTTTACGATGTAGTAAATGGAAAAAAACAACCTTATGACGACAACGGCCATGGCACGCATGTAGCAGGAGATGCAGCTGGAAATGGCTATGCTTCTAACGGAAAATACAAAGGTGTCGCTCCTGAAGCAAATATAGTAGCGGTTAAAGTACTAGACTCTTACGGAAGAGGAAGCTCCTCTGATATTTTGGCAGGTATGCAATGGGTTTTAGACAATAAAGACAGATATAATATAAGGATCGTCTCTCTTTCAATAGGAGAGACTCCGGCTCTTCCAACTTTTTTAGACCCATTGGTAAGAGGAGTAGATAATTTGTGGAAAAATGGAATAGTAGTGGTGGTAGCCGCAGGTAATTCAGGCCCTAATTACAATTCTATTACTTCTCCTGGAACAAGCAGAAATGTAATAACAGTGGGAGCTGTAGATGACAAAAGAACACCGAATATAGAAGACGATGAAATAGCAAACTTCTCAGGAAGAGGAGGACCTTACCTTTACAAGCCAGATGTAGTAGCACCGGGAGTAAAAATAGTATCTACAGCTTCCGGCAATGTACCTTTCGGCGCCGACGAGATAATGATAAACAAACCTTACAGAAGTGCCACAGGTACTTCAATGGCTACTCCCATGGTAGCCGGAGCTGCAGCTCTTCTGTTAGAAAAAAATCCTCGTCTTACAAACATCGAAATAAAAAATATTTTAAAAAAGACTGCTGTTAAAATTAATGAGGCAGGCCTCTGGACACAGGGAAGCGGAATGGTAAATGTAGAAGAGGCTTTAAAAAAAGTGTGAGGAGGGAACCCCCTCCTCACAGCTTAATAAAATTCAATATGAATTGATAAAAAATTGGTATAAAAATGGAAGGTAACAAATTCCCAACCTTTATATTTTTAATCTCCAACATGTTTAGAGCAATGGCAAATATTAGAACTCCTCCTATTGAGGTCATATCATCGATTACGGATTTTACTAAAACTCCCTGTAAAAAAGATGCTCCAATCGTTATAGAACCCTGGTATAAAAATACAGAGAAAGCTGAAAAAACTACTCCAATCCCAAAAGTAGAAGCAAAAATTATGGAAGATATACCGTCTAACATGGATTTGGCAAAAAGTATGCTATGGTCCCCAGATAATCCTTCCTTTAACGAGCCGACTATAGCCATTGCTCCCACACAGTATATAAGGCTTGCGGTGACAAACCCCTTGCTTATGGTAGAAGCCCCATTTTTGCTAAATCTTTTTTCAAGTCCCTTTCCTAATCTATTCAGATAACCATCTATATCAATAGCCTCTCCTATTACTCCCCCTATCACAAGGCTTATAATAACCACCATTAAATTGTTAAATTGAAGTCCGCTAGAAATTCCTATGATAGCTACACTCAAAGCTACGCCCTGCATTACTATATTTTTAAATCTTTCTGGAATTCCTACCTTAAGAAGGGTTCCAATAGTACCTCCAACAATTATAGCAATCGAATTTACAATCGTTCCTAGCATTTATTCCTTCCTTTCCCCAAATATTTTCTTTCCCATCTCTCTCCCATAGTAGAATAAATACTGTTGAGCAAATCCGGATAACTCCCCAAATTTATCAATTGCAAATAATTGAATTTCTACAGGACTTCCTTCCCTCTTTAAATACAAATGTTCCATTATCCTCTTTATCCAGACATCTGTAGGGAATATATCATATCTTCCAATCGAGTAAAGAATCACACAATCGGCCACTTTTGGCCCAACACCGTTTATAGTCATCAATATATCCCTTATCTCGCTGGTAGTGTATTCATGAAGTTTCAAAAGATTAATTTCACCAGAGAATACCTTTGAAGCAGCATCAAAAATATATTTTGCCCTAAAACCACATTTTGTCTTTGCTATAGTTTCTACATCGTACATCACAAGCTCCTCAGGCTTAGGAAAAGTGTAGTAGATCTTGCCCTTGTATTCTATTGGATTTCCAAAGGTAGATGCCAGATTTTCTACTACTTTCTTTATTTGAGGGATTCTGTTATTCTGGGAAACTATAAAAGAAACCAGGGTTTCCCAGGTGTCCTGTCGCAATATCCTGATTCCCTCACCAAATTTTATTGCTTCTTTAAGAATAGGGTCCTTAGAAAGACTTTCTTTTATCTTACCGTAATCTCTTCCTAAATCAAAATAGTCAAACCATATATCGTAAAAGTCAGTTAGATTAGTATTGTCAATAACCAGAGTATCTCCTTCTAATCTCACATTTATTACCCTGTCATAAGCGACTCCTGTATAGCTTCCATCTTCCTCTTCATTCCATCTGAAGCACTGGCCACTCTCAAAAGTTTCCTTAAGGTTAAAATCTGCAATCCCCCTTACAATTACCTTTGTCCCCTTTTCTTCCACACTATATCTCATTCTCCTCACCCACATGAGTTTATATTTACTCACTACCTATCATATTTCGCCCTGCTGTTATTTATTATTATATAATTTTTTTTGAACAAAAAAAAGCCGAAAATCGGCTTTTTTTGTTCAATACCATCCTTTTGCTTTCATAGCATCTGCGACCCGCTTTACAGATAGCATATAGGCTGCCGTTCTTAAATTTACATTATATTCTTTACTCAAATTGTAAACACTATTGAAAGCTTCTACCATCATCTGCTCCTCTCTTTTCAAAATTTCTTCTTCTGTCCAGTATAAACCGTAAAGATTCTGCACCCATTCAAAATAGGAAACCGTAACTCCCCCTGCATTAGCAAGAATATCAGGAATTATTACTGTTCCCCTTTCCTCTAGAATCTTTTCTGCCTCTGGTGTTGTAGGTCCATTTGCCCCTTCAGCGACAATCTTAGCTTTTATATCCTTAGCATTTTTCGTAGTGATTACATTCTCAAGAGCAGCAGGAACAAGGATGTCTACATCTAATGAAAATATTTCATCTTTAGGAAGTTCTTCTGTCCCCTCAAACCCCTTTATATTGCCTGTCCTTTCTTTATACTCCATCAATTTCGCAACATCTATCCCCTCTTTATCGTAAATGCAAATCCTACTATTCGAAACGGCAACTACCTTAGCTCCGTACTCCTGCAAAATTAACGCAGTATAGCTTCCTACATTTCCAAAACCTTGAACCGCTACTTTTGCCCTTTTTAGGTCTATACCAATCTTTTTGGCTAACTCTCTCACTGTGACAGCAACTCCAAAACCAGTAGCAGCTACCCTTCCTCTGGATCCTCCTACACTCAAAGGTTTACCAGTTATTACGGCAGGGCTATCTACTCTGGATATTTTATTATACTCATCCAGCATCCATGCCATTATCTGGCTATTTGTATTTACATCCGGAGCGGGGATGTCTTTATTAGGACCTATTTCTTCATATATAGCATCTATAAAGCCCCTTGACAATCTTTCTAATTCTTCCTTTGAAAGCTCTTTAGGATTTACTGCAACTCCTCCCTTAGCCCCTCCATAAGGTATCCCAACTACAGCACACTTAAAAGTCATCCAAGTAGCCAGAGCTTTTACCTCGTCAGCAGTTACATTAGGATGAAATCTTATACCTCCTTTTGTAGGACCTATAGCGTTATTGTGCTGCGCTCTATAGCCTGTAAATACTCTTACACTACCGTCGTCCATTTTAACAGGTATTGAAACTTCTACCACCTTATGAGGTCTACTTAAAATCTCATAAACTAATGGGTCGGCACCTAACTTGTCACAGGCCATTTTAATTTGACTTTTTGCAATTTCGAAAGGATTCAATGTCTTTTCCTGCATATTTATACCCCCTAAAGTGCAAGATTAAATTTTAATATGAATTTTATCACAATTCTTTTTCACATTAAAGTCTTTTTATTGTAAGCTTTCTAATTTTTTTAATAAAAAAATCGCGCCCATTTTTAAGGCGCAATTTTTACCCTTATTCTCCTTTGCTCCTTAAATATTCATCTATAGCTTTTGCGGCTTTTTTGCCTGCTCCCATAGCTAAAATCACAGTAGCAGCCCCTGTTACAGCATCTCCTCCTGCAAATACACCTGGTCTGGAGGTTCTACCTTCTTCGTCTGTTATTATTCCACCCCATTTTTGAACCTGAATATCCTTCGTAGTAGAAGGTATAAGTCTATTAGGACTAGTACCTAAAGCCATTATTACTGTATCTACTTCTATAGTAAATTCTGAACCAGGTATCTCTATAGGTCTTCTTCTGCCCGAACTATCGGGCTCTCCTAATTTCATTCTTATCACTTCCATACTCTTTACCCAGCCATCTTCCGTTCCGTTTATGCGTATTGGATTTGCTAAAAACTCAAACTTTATTCCTTCCTCAATAGCGTGTTCTATCTCTTCGGCTCTCGCCGGCATTTCTTCTTTTGAACGCCTATAAACAACTATTACTTCTTCTACTCCTTCAAGCCTTAAAGCAGAACGAGCAGCATCCATTGCAACATTTCCTCCACCTATAACTGCTACTCTCTTCCCTACGGCTATGGGAGTATCGTACTCAGGAAATTTGTAAGCTTTCATAAGATTTATTCTCGTTAAAAACTCATTAGCAGAATAGACCCCATTTAAGTTTTCTCCAGGAATTCCCATAAACCTTGGGAGACCGGCTCCTGTACCGATGAAAACTGCTTCAAATCCCTCTTCTTCCATGAGTTCGTCTATTGTAACTGTCTTTCCTACCACTACGTTTGTCTCTACCTTTGCTCCCAGTTTCTTTAACCTTTCTATCTCGGCTTCCACAATTCTTTTTGGCAATCTGAATTCAGGAATACCATAGGTCAAAACCCCACCCAAAGCGTGCAAGGCTTCGAAGATAGTAACATCATATCCCATTTTCAAAAGGTCTCCAGCACAAGTCAATCCTGCAGGACCGCTCCCTATTATAGCAACCTTTTTATTCTTTTTTTCTACTTTTACATCTTCTTCAATTCCTTTTTCCAATGCATAATCAGCCACAAACCTCTCCAGTCTCCCGATGGCAATGGGCTTACCTATTTTATTTAAGATGCAGTTCTTTTCACACTGTTCTTCCTGTGGACAAACTCTCCCACAAACTGCAGGAAGACTATTTGTGCTAGTTATTATCCTATAAGCTTCCTCAAACTTCCTTTGAGTTATAGCTTTTATAAACTCAGGAATCCTCACATGGACGGGGCACCCGGCCACACAAGTAGGCTTAGGACATTGTATGCAACGAGAAGCTTCCAATACCGCCTCTTCCTCGCTATAGCCCAAAGCCACCTCATCAAAATTCTTTATTCTCTCCTTCGGATCTTGCTCCCTCATGGGTACTCTATCCTTAACGGCCATGGTGACCACCTCCATGTTCCTTCTCATATAGCTCTAATGAAATCTTTTCCTGTTTTTTAAACATATTCAATCTTGTCATAGCTAAATCAAAATTTACAAGATGACCATCAAAAATTGGACCATCCATGCAGACAAATTTAGTTTCTCCTCCTACTTCAATTCTGCAGGCCCCACACATTCCAGTTCCATCTACCATCAGAGGGTTCATACTCACTATAGTAGGTATATTGTATTCTTTAGTCATCTTGCAGACATTTTTCATCATTATCACAGGACCTACCGTAATGACAAAATCCACTTCCTTATCGTTTTCCAGAACATCCTTTAAAACATCTGTTACAAAACCTTTTTTGCCAAGAGTCCCATCATCAGTAGCATAATGGACTTTATCACAAACAGCCTCCATTTCTTTTCTAAAAATCACATACTCTTCGCTTCTTCCGCCTAAAATCGCTTCTACTTTATATCCTTCTTGATGAAGCATTTTTAACTTCGGGTAAAGAGCAGGTATTCCAACGCCTCCTCCAACCCCCAAAATCTTCTTTGCATTTTTCGGAACCTCCATTGTATTCCCCAAAGGACCTACAAAATCGGCTATATAATCTCCTTCCTCCAACGTACCCAAAAGCTTGGTAGTTTTACCAACTTCCTGAAATACAATGGTCACCGTGCCTTTTTCAGAATCATAATCTGCAATGGTAAGAGGAATTCTTTCCCCTTTCTCATAAACTCTTAAAATCACAAACTGCCCGGGCTTTGCACTTTTCGCAACTCTAGGCGCCTCAATATCCATGAGCTTAACAACAGGATTTAATACTTCCTTTCTCACAATTCTGTACATCTTCAACACCCTTTTCCTCATTTATTTTTATTGACGTACAGGTTTTTTACATGTATATTTACCCCAAGGACATTTAAAGCTGTCATATGCTCTACTTGCCTTTTAATATTCTTTATAGCCTGCTTCAACGGTGCTACAAGATTAAAACCGTATCTCATAGTAACTTCAACGTTTAAAATTATTCCTTCTTCTCTCTTTTCCGTTATTACCCTGTTAACTTTATAAACTTCTTCAAATAAAAGAAGTTCATGAGAAACAATAGAATTTATAACCCCTTCCGAAACTGAATATTTCCCAAAATAGCTGTAATTCGGGCGCACTATGGTCTTTTCGTAATATCCACTTCTCCTTTTCCTGAAAATCCTGAGAGGGTCAAGAAGATATCCTGAAAACTGCTTTTTTACTTCAAAAGTAGGAACAGGGATAACATGTTTCCCCTCTAAAAGTCTCTTTTCACGAGCAATTTCTATTTGTTTTGGAGATAGTATATCTTCAATATACATTCTTACGCTGACAGGCGGAAGTGACAGTTTTTCAGCAATTGCATCTACCATTCTGTCGGATGTCCCTATTATTAAAATCTTATCGGGTTTTAATTCTGCAATTGCCTTTTTCACTTCCTCTGCATGCTTTGGATCTGTAAACAAAGCCCTTTTTATAGCACCAATCTTTGTAGCCTCTTTTTTGGCGGAAATTCCCGCTACAATGCTATTTCCCTTTATCAAAAGCCCATCGTCAATTATGAATCTTATCCCGTATTTTCCTGCAATAAAAGAAGCATGATGACTTTTCCCTGTTCCACTTTCACCTACCAAAGAATAAACTTTCAATTACAAAAACCCCCCGTAAAATTTGAAATGCCTTTTATAATACAATTATACGTAGTTTCACAAATTTTTCAACAATGACTTTCTCATACCCCCCTTACCTATCCCCACAGTGTTTATTATATCTCCTCTTTGAAATCAAAGTCAATACCAGCCCTTCCCTTCATCATGCAAATACCATGCCAAAAAATAAAAGTGCCAATATATGGCACTAAATTAAGTTAACTTTATGTAAAAACTCAGGAGAAATGTTGAAATCCACGAGGGAAGGGTGAAAAATTTAAGAAATATTATTTTCTTCTTAAAATTTCTGGAACTTGAGGTTTATAAAACCATCCAATGCAAGCAGGAGCAACAAGTCCCAGACTTCCTATGAAAGCGAGTACTGTAGCTATTGCTGTCAGAGGTTGAAATCTTTTCATACATTTCACCTCCAAGTGCGTTTCACTTTTAATTATACAATAGATAAACTTTTTTGTGTTAATTTCGGAACGAAAGTGTCATTTTCGGGAACGAAAATGCATTTTTCGCCTAATTTTATCCAGATATTTACTTATATTTACTTTTTTGAGTGTATATCCTTACATAAGTTCAATTTATTGCCTTGATTTTTTTGTATTTAATTGATTGATATGTATCAAATTACATAAAAATCCATAAAAATTTTAAAAAAATTTATATACCAATTTTAGCCATTAAACTGTCAGCCAAATTTACCAATCTCTCTCCAAAAGCAGTAGTCATCACGGATTGCAAAAATAAGCCTATAGAAGACGCAAAAAAGGCTCGCTCAGAAAATAAAACAAATACAATAGCCTCTATAACTAGTATTCCCATAAAAAACTTAATTTTTTTCATCAATAACATTATCCCCAAAACCACAAATATTAATGCTATACCTATTACGAGCTCCAACAAAGGTAAATTATGGGTATCAACAAATTTTGCCACAAAACTAAAGGGCAAAAAATAAATGCCTGTAAAAGTTACACACCTGCGATATGTAGAACAATGAGCTCCTCCTGTCCCTATTCGCAAAAAGAGGGAAGATATCATTATAACTGCCACATAATATCCAACACCCAACAAAAATCCCACAAAGAAAATTAATATAAATTCAATTAAAACCCCTAAAACTAAACTTAAACCGTATTCTATCTTCGCAAGCTCGATTTCCGACAAATTCTGTCCCTTGAAAACCTTCTGCACTATTCTTTGGGATAGCTTTTCAATACTAATTGCAATCACCCTCCAGAGAAAATTTAGGGATTTCTACAGTTATATCAAAATATCCCTCATCCGTATTAAGATTTATAGTGCCATTGTATTTATCTGTAATATTTTTTACAATGTAAAGCCCCTCTCCTCTTCCCTCTTCTCCTTTTGTAGAAAATCCCTCCTCAAAAAAAGTCCCTGCAGGTATTTTTTGTTCAAAATCGTACTTATTTTTAACCCTGAAAATATAGTCTATTGGATCTTCCTTAATCTCTACTTCAATATACTTATCGTGCTTCATCTCTTCACAAGCCTCTATCGCATTGTCCAGCAAATTCCCCAGTATTGACACCAAATTTAAAACATGCCTTTGACTACATTTGATTTCTGCTGTACATTTAAACTTAACATCTACTCCTTTACTTTTCGCATTGCTGAGTTTAGAATAGAGCAGAATATCAATTTCACTTACACCGGTATTTATATTAAACACATTTTTGTCAATTTCATCAAGGTAGGAAGATAGATACTCTTCCACTTCCTCGTATTTTTTTTCTTTTAAAAGCGCTGAAATCACCATCAAGTGATTTTTAATGTCATGATGATTTTTTCTGTATATTCTATTCTGCTCTTCTATGTATCTAAATTTTAAACTGTTTATTAAGTATTGTCTCTCTTCTTTAAAACGCCTGTAAAGCTCTCTGAGAACAAAAATAGAAAAAAGGTTCAGCACGAATATCAAAATTCCTATTGTCAGCCTAAAAAGTTCCTGACTCTTAGGCTGAAAAATATCTAGACTCCTCATGAAATTATTATTTATCAAAATCACTATCAAGACCATTTGAATTACATAAATCAGCATCGCGCTTTTATAAATATTCTTAAACATCTACATTCCCCGCCATTTAATTTCTATAAATCTCTTTCACCCTTTTCCTAAATTCCTGATATAAATCCTTTGAAAGATAGGCTTTAAAAGCACAACCTTTAAAAGTAATTTCAAAAGAAGTCCTGTTTTTTCCCCTCAAAGCCTCTACTTTTAAAATATTGACCAGATAAGAGCGATTGGTCCTAAAAAACATATCCCCTGGCAATATTTCTTCCAGTTCTTTTAAAGAATAATCACATTCAATTTTTTCTTCCCCTGTGTAAATTACGCTTCTTTTCTTTTTAGCCTGAACAAAATAAACCTCTCTGGGATTTATAAGCCTCATATTGTCCTTCACAGGCACTGGAAGGTAATTTTCAATATTTAAAAACCTTTTCTTTATCCTTTCAATAGTTTCTCTTAATCTCTCTTCTTTTAACGGCTTTTCAATATAATCAGATGCGTAAAGCTTTACTGCTTCTTTTATGTACTCTTCAAAAGAAGTAATAAAGATTATCTCCAAAAAAGGCATAGTCTCTCTTACTTTTTTCGCTACCTCAATTCCTGACATGCGGAAAAGTTCGATGTCCAAAATTGCTATTTCCGGTTTAATCTTGTTTAAAGCTTCTAGTGCCTCTTTCCCATCATCAGTAAAGTACTCAACACTTATCCCATCTATCTTTTTAAGAAACTCTATTAACTGCCTCCTGAAAATCTCATCATCCTCCGCGATGACAACTCTGAGCATACCTTTCATCCCCACTTCATTTACTCAACAAAGAGAAAAAGTCTGTATTTGCAGATGAGAATAGAAAACAAAATTGCAACTGCCAGCTGTGGTAAAAAGCAGGCAAAACGAAGCGCATAATTTTGTAACAAAACTGTAGGATCTAGATCAAATAAAAACTGCATTGCATTCACATTGAGATATTCAATGATAAGGTATATGGAAACTGCCAAAGTAACACTCATAATGCTTCTGAATAAATCCATTATTTTAAACAGAAGAAATAAGGTCACCAGCAGTATTACATAAATTATTACATTTACTATGTAACTGGTAACCAGTGGCCTTATAAAATACAGTATAAGTCCTAAACTTAAGCTCATGGCTGTGACTTTTACCGTGTCAAATTTCACTCCAGCTAAGCCCAGCGCTATGCTTATTATAACCGCTGCCTCTGGAACAGAAAATACGAAAACTTCCCAAAGTGCCAATTTATCCATGCGCTTTCGCCTTTCTAATTTACATAATTTCAAATATAATTGTAATTTTTATTAAAGAAGATGTCAATGAAAATAAAAAATAAGCGCTCAAAAGAGCGCCCATTTTACATCTCCACAATCATTGATATACCCATGCCACCGCCTATGCAAAGTGTAGCAAGACCTAAATGGGAACCTCTTCTTTTCATTTCGTGAAGAAGAGTCACTAAAATTCTCGCTCCACTTGCCCCAATCGGATGACCTAGAGCTATTGCACCTCCGTTTACATTCACTTTCTCCATATCAAAGTTAAGCTCTCTAGCTACTGCTATTGCTTGAGCTGCAAAAGCTTCATTGGCTTCTATAAGGTCAATGTCCTCCATCTTCAAGCCTGCCTTGTCAAGAGCTTTTCTTGTTGAGTAAATTGGACCTAGACCCATTACAGCCGGATCAACGCCAGCGTAGGCATAAGATTTTATAGTCGCAAGAGGAGTTATGCCCAGCTCTTTTGCCTTATCTCTTGACATAACTACTACTGCAGCCGCTCCATCATTTATTCCAGAAGCATTTCCTGCTGTGACTGTTCCATCCGGCTTGAAGGCAGGTTTTAATTTCGCCAGGTCCTCCATAGTAGTTCCAAATCTAGGATGCTCATCTACCTTAAATTCAATTGGATCTCCTTTCTTCTGAGGAATGGGCACAGGAACAATCTCTTCTTCAAATTTTCCCGCTTTTATGGCAGCCTCAGCTAAGTTTTGACTTCTTAGCGCAAATTCATCCTGTTCCTGCCTTGAAATTTTGTACCTTTCTGCAATGTTTTCTGCTGTTATGCCCATGTGGTACTGATTGAAAACATCCCACAGCCCGTCATAGACCATCTCATCAACAAGCTCTCCATAAGGCATGTTCATCCTGTAACCCCAGCGGGCATCTCTTAACAGGTAAGGAGCCCTTGACATGCTCTCCATTCCACCTGCCACAACTATATCAGCATCCCCTAGCATAACAGCTTGAGCTGCCATAGCCACAGTTCTAAGTCCTGAACCACATACCATGTTTATCGTTGTAGCAGGCACCTCCACAGGAATTCCCGCTTTTACAGCAGACTGCCTCGCAGGATTTTGACCTAAGCCTGCCTGTAATATAATGCCCATGAATACTTCATCTACCTGTTCTGGAGCTACTTTTGCTCTTTTTAATGCCTCTTTTATGACAATTGCTCCCAAGTCTACTACTGGAATTCCAGCCAGGCTTCCTCCAAACTTTCCTATTGCAGTTCTCACTGCACTCACGATTACAGCTTCTTTCATATAAATCCCCCTTTTTAATTTTTATTTATATTCAAAAAATCCTTTCCCTGTTTTTCTTCCTAAAAGCCCTGCTCTCACCATTTTCTTTAAAAGTGGATGAGGCCTGTATTTAGGATCTCCAAATTCTTGATATAATACTTCCATTATTGCAAGAACCACATCATTTCCTATGAGGTCAGAAAGGGCAAGGGGTCCTATAGGATGGTTTGCCCCCAATTTCATGGCTTCATCAATATCCTCTGCAGAAGCTACTCCATCTGCCAAAACTCCTATAGCTTCGTTTATCATGGGAATCAAAATCCTGTTTACCACGAAACCAGGGGCTTCATTGACTTCAACTGGGGTTTTCCCAAGCTTTTGAGCCAGTTCTTTTACCGTATTGAATGTCTCATCAGAGGTCTTCATCCCTCTTATTACTTCTACCAATTTCATCACAGGTACAGGATTAAAAAAGTGCATGCCTATCACTTTTTCAGGCCTTTTAGTCACACTTGCTATTTCTGTTATTGAAAGAGAAGAAGTGTTTGTAGCAAGTATTACCTCTTTTCTGCATACGTTATCAAGCTCTTTAAAAATTTCTTTTTTTATCTCTATATTTTCTACAGCTGCTTCAATAACAAAGTCAGCTTCCTTAGCTTCGTCAATATCAACAGTACCTCTTATTCTACTTAACACCTCGTTTTTCTTTTCTTCTGTAATTTTCCCTTTTTCTACATTTCTTTTAAGGTTACTCTCAATAACTCCCAAACCTCTTTCCACAAATTTGGCATCTACATCTCTTATTATAACTTCAAAACCATTTTCTGCGAATACCTGTGCAATTCCTGACCCCATCGTTCCTGCACCAACTACAAATATTTTTTGCATTTTTTAATTTCCCTCCCAGAAATTTATTGTAAAAGGGTCAGCTGCCAACGGGTCAGCCGCCCTTCTTGATAAACATACATTGATAAACATACATAGGTCACTACTACTTTATTACATGCAAATTTTATGCCATCGCCTTTTCCTTAGCCTCTTTTATTTCTTCTATCAGGGCCGGTATTACCTTAAATAAATCTCCGACTATGCCGTAATCGGCTATCTTAAAGATGGGAGCATCGGGATTTTTATTTATGGCAACTATGGTCTTTGCACCACCCATTCCTGCAATATGCTGTATAGCTCCGCTAATTCCACAGGCTATGTAAAGCTTGGGCCTTACAGTTTTCCCTGTCTGCCCTACCTGATGGTCTGAAGAAATCCACCCCGCCTCCACCGCAGCGCGGGAAGCACCTACAACCCCTCCCAGCACTTCCGCCAGCTCTTCAATCAATTTAAATCCTTCCGGTCCCCCTACTCCCCTTCCTCCAGATACAATAATATCTGCTTCTTCTAAATTTACCTTTTGCCTTACCTCTTTCATTATACTGATAATCTCAGTCCTTATATCTTTTTCTTCTATCACTGGTTTTATTTCAATTACTTCTCCCCTGCGTCCTTCATCCATCAAAGCTTTCTTCATAACGCCAGGCCTTATTGTTGCCATTTGGGGTCTTCTTTCGGGACAAATTATTGTAGCGATTAAATTTCCGCCAAATGCAGGCCTTATCTGTAAAAGAAGGCCATTTTCATCTATATCAAGTGCTGTACAGTCTGCCGTAAGCCCTGTTTTCATTCTCGCTGCAATTCTCGGTGCCAAATCCCTTCCTATATAGGTAGCGCCGTATAAAATGACCTCTGGCTTTAAGCTATTCGCAAGGTCGCATATGACTTTTGTGTAGGCATCCGTGGTGTAGTTTTTAAGAAGAGGATGGTCTATGACGTACACTACATCAGCACCGTATTTTATCAATTCCTCTGCCAGCCCTTTTATTTCATATCCTACCAAAACAGCACAAGCCTTTACACCTTTTTTATCTGCAAGTCTTCGAGCCTCTCCCAATATCTCTAAAGAAACATTCATGAGTTTCTGTTCTCTTTGCTCAGCAAATATCCATATATCTTTGTATTCATTCATTTTCCTAACCTCCTCATATGACATGTTTTTCAACTAATCTCTGGACAAGGTTTTGTACACATTCTTTTACATTACCTGTAAAAATCTCTCCTGCTCTCTCTGTCTCGGGGGTTGTAGTAGCTATAACTCTGGTCGGTGAACCCTTAAGCCCCACTTCCTGAGGGTCAATCCCCAATTCTGAAGCAGTTACAATTTTTACTTCTTTTTCTCTATAAGCTTCAAATATTCCCTTTATTGAAGGGTACCTTGGGGTATTAAGTTCCTTAGTTGCTGTGAGAAGCACAGGCATACTAACTTTTACCACTTCGTAACCATCTTCAAGTGTCCTTTTGACAATAACGGAATCTCCTTCAATTTTTACCTCTTTAACATATGTCACTTGAGGAATACCAAGCTGTTCAGCCAGCTGTGGTCCCACTTGAGCTGTGTCTCCATCTATAGCCTGTCTTCCACAAAATACTAAATCATACTCCAGTTTTTTAATCATCGCTGCCAAAGTCTTGGCAGTTGCACAAGTATCGGCACCTGCAAATACCTTATCAGAAAGAAGATAAGCCTCATCAGCTCCCATCGCAAGGGCTTCTCTTAAAGCCTCCTCTGCCTGTTGTGGCCCCATAGAGATGACTGTAACCTTACCTCCGTACCTTTCTCTAATTCTTATAGCTTCTTCTAAAGCATTTTTATCCTCCGGATTTATTATGCTTGGCACTCCTTCTCTTATGAGAGTCTTTGTGACAGGATCTATCTTCACTTCATTTGTGTCAGGCACCTGTTTTATGCAAACAATAATGTTCATGATAGTTCCCTCCTTACATCTTTAAAATATTCGAAGCAATAACCATTTTCTGAACTTCTGATGTACCTTCATATATTTCCGTAATCTTCGCATCTCTCATAAGCCTTTCTACAGGATAATCCTTTGTATAGCCGTAGCCTCCAAAAATTTGCACCGCTTTAGTAGTAACTTCCATAGCCGTCTCTGAGGCAAAAAGTTTTGCCATTGCGGCCTCCATGCTGTAACTCAAGCTGTTTTCCTTTCTCCAGGCAGCATAATAGACAAGATGTCTGGCTGCACTCACCTTTGTTGCCATCTCGGCAATATACCACTGCAACCCTTGAAATTTCCCTATAGGCCTCCCAAACTGTTGCCTTTCCTTTACATATTTTGTAACCTCATCGAGCGCTGCCTGTGCAATTCCAAGAGCCTGCGCACCAATGCCTATTCTCCCACCATCTAAAGTCACCATAGCTATCTTAAATCCTTCCCCTTCTTTGCCAAGCAAATTTTCTTTTGGCACTATACAGTCTTCAAAAACTAGTTCTGCCGCCCTTGAACCTCTTATCCCCATCTTCTCTTCTATTTTACCTATAGAAAAACCCGGAAAGCCTTTTTCTACAATAAAGGCACTTATCCCTTTAGCTCCTTGAGATTTATCTGTCTTAGCAAAAACTATATATACATCCGACGCTCCACCATTGGTAATGAAGATTTTACAGCCGTTTAAGACATAATGGTCCCCTTCTAACGTAGCAGTTGTTTGAATGCCTGCTGCATCAGTTCCAGCGTTAGGCTCTGTCAAAGCAAAAGCCCCTAATTTCTCCCCTCTTGCAAGTGGTACAAGGTATTTTTCTTTTTGCTCTTTTGTTCCCCACTGGAAAATAGGAAAACATGCTAGTGATGTATGGGCAGAAAGTATCACACCTGTAGCTGCACAAGCACGAGATATTTCTTCAACAGTGATGATGTAACTTATGTAATCTCCTCCTGCTCCTCCATATTCCTTCGGATAGGGAATCCCCATCATATCGGCATTCGCCATTTTTTTAACATTATCCCATGGAAACTCCCCTTTTCTATCAATTTCTTTTGCGCGTGGCATGATCTCCTTTTCTGCAAATTCCCTCACTACTTTTCTCACCATTTCTTGTTCTTTACTTAAAGAAAAATCCATATACAGCCCTCCTATTTGATATTTTTTTAACATTTAAGTGCATATTGAGGGACATTGCCCTCATTTTCCTTCAAATTTAGGATTTCTTTTTTCTAAAAAAGCAGTCATACCTTCTTTTTGATCTTTTGTACTAAAACACAAAGCAAAAGCGTTGGCTTCATATTTCATTCCTGAATCAATATCAACTTCGAGGCCTTTGTTTATGGCTTCTTTAGCCAGTGATATTGCTACAAGCCCTTTTGACATTATCTTTTTTGCAATACCATAAGCCTCCTCTAAAAGTTTATCTTGTTCTACTACTTTTGAAATAAGGCCTATTCTCAAAGCCTCCTCTGCATCTATCATATCTCCAGTATATATGAGTTCTTTCGCTTTTGAAACACCTACAATTCGAGGTAACCTCTGAGTACCACCAAATCCCGGTATAATTCCAAGTCCTACTTCTGGCTGACCAAATTTTGCATTACGACTTGCAATCCTTATATCGCAAGCCAGAGCAAGTTCACATCCTCCTCCAAGAGCGTATCCATTAATAGCGGCAATTACTGGCTTCTTCATAAGTTCAATCTTTCTAAATACCCTTTGACCAAATTCGGCAAATTCTTTCGCTTTCAACGAGTCCATGTCTTTCATCTCAGAAATGTCCGCTCCTGCCACAAATGCCTTTTCTCCTGCACCGGTTATCACAATCACTTTTGCATCTTCATCTTCTTCCAAAGTTTTTAAAGCCTTTTCCAGTTCTTTAAGGGTTTCGGTATTTAATGCATTTAAAGCTTTTGGCCTGCTAATTGTAATAGTAGCAATCCCTTCTTCTTTTTTCACATCTATATTTTTATACTCCACCAAAAACCACCCTCCTTTTATGCATTCTCCTTCCCCTACATCATGCAAGAATCATGCCAAAATAAAAAAGTAGATGGACAGAATCCATCTACTTCTAGTTTGTTGACGAAGGCCTCCTTATTTAAGTGGCATTTTGTGTTAATGCTCCGGAGTTGCAAAGCGACTAAACTAAGGCTCACTTTTCGGGCTCAAGCGGGGTACCGGCCAATTCGCCCTTCGGGCTCAGGTGGCCGCTCGCTTTGCTCGCCCCGCCCTCACTCCTCAAGTTCGCCAAGTTTAGTTACCGCTTTGACAACAAGTCGCATTTACACACAAAATGCCACTTCTTTATTTTGTCAACAGTCTGAAAGTAGATGGACAGAATCCATCTACTTCATCGTTCTGCTTTTACTGTTTCCCCTTTAAGCTTCCTAAAAAGTTCCTCTTCATTCAATCTATAAGATATAGTGAAAAGACTGTCGCTCAAATGCACATTTTCTAAAATCACATCATCCGGCACCTTTAAATCTATCGGAGAGAAATTCCATATAGCCTTGATTCCAGCTTTTACTAATCTATCCGCAGTATACTGTGCATTGTCTTTTGGAATGCAAAGGATTGCTATGTCTATGTGATTATTGGCTATAAATTCTTCTACAGTCGCCACATCCATTACCTCTACATCTCTTATCTTGAGTCCAAAAAGTCTTGGATTTATGTCAAAAATACCCTTTAAATTAAATCCAGATTTTTCAAATCGAGTATAATTAGCAATCGCTTGCCCTAAATTGCCAGCACCTATTATGATAGTATTATAGGTTTTGTCAAGGCCTAAAATTTTGGTCAGATTATTGTAAAGCTCCTCAACATTATAGCCATATCCTTGCTGGCCAAAACCTCCGAAATTATTGAGGTCCTGTCTTATTTGAGAAGCAGTAACTCCCATTCTCTCGCTTAATTCTTTTGAAGAAATCCTCTTTATGTCATTTTTTAAAAGCTCTTCCAAACATCTGTGATACCTCGGGAGCCTTCTTATAACGGCCATAGATACTATGGTTTTTTTGCTCACTGTCCTCACCTCATTTTACTATGTATTTGAAATTATATAACATTGCAAATTTCTTGTCAATGAAACAAAAACATAGTAGAATATGAGGAATTATTAAAAATTTTTATGGCCGTTATAAAAATTTTATAGCTATTGGGTCTTTGGCTCCCATTTATTGTATTCGGTATTCATTATGACAATATCAACTCTTCTGTTTAACCTTCTGTGATCTTCCGAATCATTGGGAACTACTGGTCGATACTCTCCGTATCCTACCGCAGAAATCCTTTGCGGCTCTATTCCAGCCTCATTTACTAGTATCTTTACTACAGTAGTAGCCCTTATCACAGAAAGTTCCCAGTTAGAGTCAAATTTTTGGTTGTGTATAGGGAGGTCATCAGTGAAACCTTCCACCCTTATATGATTGGGCAAATTTTTAAGCATCTTCCCTATTTTTATCAATATATCTTTCTCTTGAGGGTGTACATCTGCAGATCCCAGGTCAAAAAGCAGGGTATCCTGAAGGCTTACCACAAGTCCCCTTTCATCTCTGTAAGTGGACACCATCCCCTGGAGATTGCTCTCCTTTATAAAAGCCTGCAGCTGAGCTTGTACTTCTCCAAGATTGTCTTTGTTTTCTGCATTGCCAGGGACCACGCTTTTACCACTATATTTCCCCAATATATAATTTGTCCCCGTAAAAGTCTTGCTCAAAGACCCGGCAAGCTGAGCAAATTTAGCTGCGTTTAATGTACTCATAGTATACATCACTATAAAAAATATAAGAAGCAAGGTAATCATGTCGGAATAGGTAAGAAGCCATCTCTCATGATTAGGCTTGGATTCATCTTCCAACCTCTTCATTTAACTCCACTCTGCCTTTCTCTGTTATTGTCCCTCTCTTATCATTAGTGATGAAGGTCAAAAGCTTTCTCTCAAGGATTCTCGGGTTTTCGCCTGCCTGAAGCGAAAGGCTTCCTTCCAATATGAGCTCTCTTTCCGTAGTTTTTATCTTTGCTTTATTCTTCAATTTCTGGGCAATAGGTAGCCACAAAAGGTTGGCTGAGCTCACACCATAAAGTGTGGCAATAAAAGCCATAGCTATTGCTGGCCCCAGTTTTTCTGGCTCACCAACACTGCTTAAAACGTGAACGAGCCCCATAACCGTCCCTATAATTCCCATGGTGGGCGCGTAGCCACCTGCTGCTTCAAAAATACCTGCTTCTTTTTTAGCCTGCATATCTTCCATGTAAATTTTATTTTCCATTGTGGTCTTTATGAGCTCCATGTCAGAACCATCTACCACTAATTCAAGACACTCTTTCAAGATAGGGTCAAATTTATTTATCTCTTCAGATTCTATCTCGGATTCAAGGCTCAAAAGTCCCTCACTTCTAGCTTTTTGCGCAAGGTAAGTAAAATATTTTATTATCTCCATGTAGTTTTCCTTCTCATCCTTAAAAGCCTTCACTAAAAGAGCAGGAATCTTTTTTATATCTTCTAAAGAATATGAAGTTATAGTAGCTCCAATAGTACCCCCAAACACTATCAAGGCTGCAGAAACACCCAATAGAGAACCAATTGTCCCGCCCTCCAAAGTAAAAGCATAAATTAAAGACCCTACACCAATTATAATCCCCACTATTGTTGCAATGTCCAATTTCATCACCTTCCATCTCAAAAATGAGCTCATTATTCATTATCGACAAATTTTGAAAAAAAGTTAGTCTTTCACACTTTCATAAAACAAATTTTTTTGGTATATTTAATATGACGAACGGGAGGTTTTAACCATGGCAGTAATAACTGTAAATAACCTCACAAAAAGTTACGGTATCGATATAATTCTACAAAATATTTCTTTTATCGTCAACGAAGGCGACAAAATAGGGGTTATTGGAGAAAATGGGGCTGGAAAATCCACTTTATTTAACATACTGGCAGGCATGAGTGAACCTGACAGTGGAAGTATTTTTGTCTCTGCCAATAAAATTGGATATTTGAAGCAAAACACCTTGATTGATTCAGAAAAAAGTATATATGAAGAAGTAAAATCTGTTTTTACAGAAGTATTTCAGCTGGAAAACAAAATCAAAGTCTTAGAAGAAAAAATATCTAATACTAAAGACCATAAATTGCTTGAGAAGCTTTTTGAAGAATACTCTTTTTTAATAGATAAATACAATGAACTGGAGGGTTATTCTGTAGAAAGCAAAGTAAGAGGAGTATTAAACGGGCTGGGGTTTGATATGTCCCAATTTGATACACCTGTATCAAATTTAAGCGGGGGGCAAAAAACCCGTTTAATGCTTGCTAAAATACTTCTTCTTAATCCAGATGTACTACTTCTAGACGAACCTACCAATCATCTGGACATAAGGTCTTTAGAGTGGCTTGAGCAATACTTAAAATTTTACACTGGCACTTTACTTATAATATCTCACGACAGGTACTTTTTAGACAAAGTAGTAAACAAAATATTCGAAATTGGAAATCATCAATTAAAAGCGTACGAAGGTAACTACACAGAATATTTAAAAAAGAAAAAAGAAGAGCTACAAGCAAAATTAAAAGCTTATGAAGAGCAGCAAAAGGAGATAAAGCGAATTAAATCAATAATAGAAACTCAAAGAAACAGAAGAACAGAAAAAGCCGTAAAGATGGCTCAGAGCAAAGAAAAACTCTTAGAAAAAATGGAAATAATAGAAAAACCTTTTTTGAATAAAAATTCCATAAAATTAAAGTTCGATTTCGATGTAGAAAGCGGAAACGATGTTTTAATTGTTAAAAATCTCTCTTTGACATTTGAAAGACCTGTTTTCTCTAATATTTCTTTTGATGTGAAAAAAGGAGAAAAAATCGCTCTTTTAGGCCCAAACGGCGTAGGAAAGACCTCCCTGTTAAGAATTATAGCAGGTGAGATTAAAGACTTTGAAGGGGAAGTAAAATTTGGAACAAATGTAGTGACAGGCTATTATGAACAGGAATTTAAGAGTTTAAACCCAGAAAAAACAGTGTTGGATGAAATATGGGATGAAAATCCATATCTCACACAGACAGAAGTAAGAACTTTACTTGCCTCTTTTCTCTTCAAAGACGAAGATGTTTTCAAAACTGTAGCCTCTTTAAGCGGGGGAGAAAAAGCAAGGCTTTCTCTTCTTAAACTTATTTTATCAAAAGCTAATTTCTTGCTTTTAGACGAACCCACAAACCACTTGGATTTAAAAGCAAAAGAAGTCCTAGAAGAAGCTTTGCTAGAATATCACGGTACTATATTATTCGTGTCTCACGATAGATATTTTATAGATAAAATCGCAACAAAAATAATGATACTAGGTCCTGAAGGCGTGGATATATACCTTGGTAATTACAGCTACTACGTAGAAAAGAAACAGCAATCAGAAGAAAAACAGGAGGAACTCCCTAAAAAGACGAAAACACAGATAAAAAATGAACGTCAAAAAGAAAGACTTTTAAGGCTTAAACTAAAAGAGCAAAAAGAATACCTGAAAAATCTTGAAAATTCAATTTATCAAGCGGAGGATCGCTTAAAAGAACTGGAAGAAAAAATGTGCAATACAGAAATTTACAAAACAGGAGAGATTGTTGAAATACAAAAAGAATACAATGCTCTAAAAGAAAAATTAGAAGAAATGTACAACGAGTGGGAAAAACTGAGCGGATAAAAAATACCCGCTCAGTAACCTTTATCAAGGTCTACAATATTTTTAAGAAGCTTTCCTTCTTTATATGCTTTTAAATTGTACCTTAATATCTCCATTGCTCTCTTCATATAGTGAGGAGTCACCCCTGCAGTGTGAGGAGTAATTATCACATTTTCCATTTCCCACAAAGGGCTTTTTTCGCTCAAAGGCTCTTCTTCAAAAACATCAAGAGCCGCTCCACCTATAGTACCCTTCTGCAATGCTTCAATAAGCTCTTCTTCTTTTACCACCTTGCCCCTTCCTACATTTATAAAAATAGCCTCTCTTTTCATCCTTTCAAAGACATCTTTGCCTATTAAGTGATAGGTCCCCTTGGTAAGGGGGAGTATTGATATGACATAGTCAGCCTCTGAAAGGATATCACACTCACTGAGGGAAGTATACATTTTTTCTACATAGGGGGAAGATCTACCTGAAGCGCGTATCCCATATACTTCCATTCCAAATTCTTTTAAAAGCCTTGCGATTTCCTCCCCTATACTACCAACTCCAATAATTAGGGCTTTCTTCCCTGTCAATTCTGACACTCTTACTGACCTATCCCACACCTTTTTAAGTTGATTTCTTAAAAATATGTGCAAACTTCTCTCAAACATGAGCATGTAACCTAACACCTGCTGAGAAATCTGGTATTTATGTACATCTCTAGAATTTGTCACTATTACTCCTTTTTCTTTGAGCTTTTCAAAAGGCAATGTATCAGCTCCAGCACTTAAAAGGTGAATCCATTTGAGATTCGGTGTTTTGTCCACCGCCTCTTCTCTAAACTCAAAATCAAAGCTAATAATTATCTCCGCATCCTTGTAATCTTCCTCTTTCACTTCTTCCGCAGGAACTACTCTATACCCTTCCATCAGTTTCCTAATCTCCTCAATATAATCCTCTTTTACCCTCGTAAAAAGCAAAATATTCTTCACTTTGAATTCCCCCTCATTTAATTTTAATTGATTTTCTTTCTATTTCATACCAGTAAAAGAAATGAAATATAATTAAGCACAGTATCCACAGATTTATCCACAGACACGAAAAAGCAAAAACCGTACTTTTTTTACACTTTTCCTCATTTTTCACAATCACTTTTCCCCAATTTTAAGATAAGGAATGGCATTAAGATCCAGGCCTGAAAGATTCCCCTTTATAAAATCATAATAGGCAGCCGCAGCTATCATTGCCCCATTGTCTGTACAATAAATTTTTTCAGGATAATAGACAGAAAGTCCAAACTTTTTTGCCTCTTCCTCTAATTTTTGCCTTAAGAAACCGTTAGAAGCAACACCTCCCGCTATGGAAACTTTGCTGACATTTTTAAACCTCGCCGCTTCCACCAATTTTTTTACTAAAACCTCTACTATATTTTTTTGGAAGCTGGCAGCAACATCATAAATATTTATCTCTTCCCCTTTTTGCTTTTGCCTGTTTAAATAATTTAGAACAGCCGTTTTTACCCCGCTAAAACTAAAATCAAAATTTCCTTCCTCCATGAGGGATTTGGGAAACTCAATCGCCTCCATATTCCCAAGCCTTGCAGCCTTCTCAATAGCCGGACCTCCAGGATACCCCAACCCTAATGCCCTGGCTACCTTATCAAAAGCTTCTCCAGCTGCATCATCTAAAGTTTTCCCCAGTACCTCATATTCTCCATAGTCTCTAACATACACTATATGGCTGTGCCCACCAGATGCTACAAGACAAACAAAAGGAGGCATTAAATTACCACCTATGTAATTTGCTGCAATGTGTCCATCAATGTGATTAACTCCAATAAAAGGTTTTCCCTTAGCATAGGCCAAAGCTTTGCCATAAGATAATCCGACTAAAAGAGGACCTACAAGCCCAGGCCCGTATGTAGCAGCTATTGCATCCACCTCATCAAGACTTAATTTCGCCTCATTAAGGGCCTCCTCCACTACAAAGGAAATCGCCTCAATGTGCTTTCTTGATGCAATTTCAGGCACCACACCGCCGTATTTTTTATGCACATTTATTTGAGAGTATATGACGTTTGAAAGCACTTCTTTCCCGTTTTTGACAACTCCTGCAGCCGTTTCATCACAGGAAGTCTCTATTCCTAAAATTACAATGCCCTTTGCCATTTCCACCACCACTATAAATCGTATTTCCACATCACTATAGCATCTTCATTGTTGTCCTGATAATATCCCTCTCTTCTGCCTAAAGCTTTAAAACCAAACTTTCTATAGAGATTTTGGGCAACTAAGTTAGATTCCCTGACCTCGAGTGTCATAGAAGTAATGCCGTTTTTCTTGGCAATATCAATCAAACCTTCCATTAGCCTGCTCCCTATTCCTTTGCCTCTGTACTCCGGGTGAACCGCTATATTTGTTATATGGCCTTCATCCAGCACCACCCAAAATCCAGCGTATCCCACGACCTTTTTATCAACCTCTGCCACTATATACCTCGCACAGCTGTTTTTAGTAATTTCTCCCACAAAAGCTTCTTTAGACCACGGTGTTGAAAAACTTAATTTTTCTATCTCCATTACTTCATCTATATCCTCTTCTGTCATCGGCCTTATAATAACTTCCATCAATTAACTCCCCTCGCCCCCGAATCTAATCTCTGCAGCAGATTTTCTTATATAAATAGGCTTAAATTCGAAAAAGCTCATTATTTCATTTCTCTTTATCTTTAAAAGAGCTAGTTCTCCTAAAGAAGAAGCCCTCGCCATATTGTCTTTATCTTTAGCAAATAAAGCCTTATCTCCTAATACTTCATGGATAATATTCTTATATACATTTACTCCTTCTCCCACAAATAAAACTTTATCGGAATAATTATCAACAATCTTAGAAATCTCTTCTATGGAATAGACATCTTGCTTTTCAATCACCTCAAAATCTTTTCCCCTAACCAGCATTCCGTATACCTGCCCATTTAAAGCATCTAAAATGGGGCAAATCAATCCATCAAACTCACTGACATTGTAAGCTAAAGACAGAAGAGAAGACACTCCTACCACAGGTATGTTAAGTGCATGAGCCAATCCCTTTGCTGTAGCTGCTCCAATTCTTAAACCTGTAAAAGACCCTGGCCCTTCAGAGACAGCTATATGAGTAATATCTTTTACTGAAACATTACACCTTTTCAAAAGCTCATCTATCATCGGCATTAAAATTACAGAATGCTTAAGGTAGTTTATTGAATATTCGCCAATTATTCCATTATCATCCAAAAGCGCTACTCCAGCTGTCCTAGAAGAAGACTCGATCGCCAGAAGTTTCATCAGTCCATCTCCTTTAGCAGTTCTTCATATCTTTTCCCAAAAGCCTTTAAAGTTATAATCCTTAAATCCTCCTTTTCACCCTTTTCAATGAACACTTCTAGTCTTTCATCTGGAATAAGAGGTCCCAATCTTTCTGGCCATTCAACTGCGCACACAGCATCATTATAAAAATACTCCTCATAACCTATCTCATAAAGTTCAGAGTAATCTTCGATCCTGTAAAGGTCAAAATGGTAAAATTTCTCCCTCCCCAAATGTTCATTTACAAGGGTAAAGGTTGGACTTGTAATTTCTTCTCTTACACCCAATCCTTTGCCAATGCCTTTTGCAAAAACAGTCTTCCCACTTCCTAAATCTCCATAAAGAAGGACTATATCTCCCTTTCTTAAAAGTTTTCCAATTTTTTCTCCTAGTCTTTTAGTGTCTTCCATGCCCCCAGAAACATATTTTTTCATTTGCCTTGTCACCTCAATGTAGCTTATAGCTTTATTATATACTAAGTTTGTAAAAAATAAAAACCCTCAAAAGGGGGTTACAGTTTGTTGACAAGGTGCTTCTTATTTAAGTGGCATTTTGTGTTAATGCTCCGGAGTTGCAAAGCGACT
>NZ_JBNATX010000006.1:0-64229 GCF_049701115.1 Caldanaerobacter sp.
AAACAAGGAACCCTTCTCATCATAACGGGTTCCCGATATTTTGTCAACAGTCTGAGGTCCCCTTGTCAAAAGGGGACCTAAATTTTTTTACACATGTTACACGGTTCGACATATTGCGATGGGTATTTGTGGTACAATTTCCTCTGACAGAAGTCGTAAACAATTGTAAGCGTAAGAAGGATTTTTAAAATAAATGTAGAATACTTATATAATTCGGAAAAACGAGGGGATTAGTATGGGAAAGTACAGAGAGTACCTTTTCAATACTGCTCTTATCGCTACAGGGGGATTAATTTTTGCTTTTGCACTTTATTACTATGGATTGGGAATAGATTTTAGACTTTTTTTAATATTACTTATATTTGCTATTATCCTGGATAATCTTGGTATAATGTATACAGATATAAAACTTTCTTTAAGCCCGAGTATTGGAATCGCAGCCTTTTTGATTTTTGGTACAGTGGGAGCAGCTACGTTGATGGTGGCCTCTGTAATGTTTGATACTATCGTAATGAGAAGGAAGATAAAAAATGGCTTTTTAAATGGAGCTATGTTTGCGCTGTCTTACCTTCCTGCAGGCTGGTTGTATGAATTTATGGGAGGGAAAATCGGTGATATTTCCATTTCTCAAGCCAAGTACATTTTAGTTTATGTTATTGTAAGTTTTTTAATAAATAATTTTATACTCTACTACGCTCTTAAAGTGCAAGGGAAAATACTATTTAAAGAATACTGGAATGAAAGTGTGCTTTTGGAACTTGGCACATATGTGTTAATGGTACCAGCGGCTATGTTACTTGCTTATGTATATTTTAAGCACAGTTTGCTGTTTTTTATAGTATCTCTTACTCCCCTCATATTTATAGCCTATGTTTTTAGGATGGTGAGGGATTTAATTAAGGCAAACAAAAGGCTAAATGCTATATACGAAATGGTAAAAATGATAAATTCTAAATTGGAGCTTGAACAGATATTGGATACCATAATAGAAGTTGTTTCTCAAGTTGTAGCTGTTTCTGCAGCAGCTATATATTTGACAGATCCTAACGGAATCGCGACTCTAGTTAAAGCCGTCGATGGCAAAGGGAAGGAAGGATTTAGAGAAAGCTATTTTAAAGGTGAGGGATTAGTAGGAAGGGTAATATCTTCTAATAAGATAATTGCAATAAAGAATTTAAAGGAAGATAAAAGCTTGGATAGGGAAAAAATTTTTGCTACTTACGGAAGCTTGATTGCAGCACCGTTAAGAAGTTCTGGAGTGCCTATAGGATGTCTTTTGATATTGCATGTTGAAACTAATGCATTTGATGACGATTCAGTAAAAATCATAGAAATCATTGTAGATCAGGCTTCTGTAGCAATAACAAACGCCAAAAAGTATTACGAAGTAACGAGAAAGTCTATAACTGATCCCCTTACAAAAACTTATAACAGGCGCTACTTTAACGACGCTCTTATGGAAAATATAATGAGAGCAGATGAAAACAATGAACCTGTAAGTCTTATAATGTTTGATTTGGACAATTTTAAGCAGATAAACGACACATACGGGCATTTGATTGGCGATGAGGTGTTAAAAGAAGTGGCAAGGCGCATAAAAAACAATGTGAGGAGCGGTGACATTGTAGCGAGATTTGGCGGAGAAGAATTTGCTGTGATTTTGCCAAAGCTTACAGCAGAGCAAGCCTATATGATCGCAGAAAGAATCAGGACAGAGGTTTCTTCCAAACCTATAAAAACTGAAAAAGGAGACATATACATTACAATAACAGGTGGAGTTGCTGATTATCCGAGTAAAGCTGATTCTGCAGAAAAGCTTGTAAGCCATGCAGATAGAGCTTTATACGCGGGAGGAAAAAGCAAGGGCAGAAATAAAATTGCCATATATGAAGTTTAGAAGCCAGGAATTTTTTCTTGGCTTTTTTGTTTTATCCTTGTGCAAAAGTTTCGCATTGAAGTGAAAACTGTGCTATAATAAACCTTAGAACTAATTTCGGGGAGGTTTTTTTAAATGTTAAAAGGAGTTGCGGCATCACCTGGAATAGCTATAGGTAAAGCTTTTTTGTATACTAAAGAAAAAGTGACAATAAATGTAGAAAAAATTGAAGAATCGAAAGTGGAAGAAGAAATTGCAAAATTTAGAAAGGCTTTAGAAGTTACACAGGAAGAGATAAAGAAAATCAAGGAAAAGGCTTTGGAAGAACTTGGCAAAGAAAAGGCGGAAATTTTTGAAGCGCATTTGATGTTAGCAAGTGACCCCGAACTTATTGAAGGGGTAGAAAACATGATTAAGACAGAGCTTATTACAGCTGATAACGCAGTCAATAAAGTTATAGAGCAAAATGCTTCTGTGATGGAAAGTTTGAATGACGAGTATTTAAAAGAGAGAGCCGTTGACTTAAGGGATGTGGGCAATCGCATAATAGAAAATTTATTGGGGGTAAAAAGTGTCAATCTCTCTGACCTTGAAGAAGAGGTTGTGGTCATTGCGAGAGACCTTACTCCTTCAGATACAGCTACTATGAAGAAAGAAATGGTTTTAGGGTTTGCTACAGACGTGGGGGGAAGGACTTCACATACGGCTATAATGGCTAGGTCTCTTGAGATCCCTGCAGTTGTGGGCTTAGGCAATGTGACTTCTCAGGTCAAAGCCGGGGACCTCGTTATAGTAGACGGATTAGAAGGGGTTGTAATTGTAAATCCTGATGAAAAGACTGTAGAGGACTACAAAAGCAAAAAAGAGAGCTATGAGAAAAAGGTGGAAAGATTAAAGCAGATAAAAGATTTGCCTGCAGAAACACCCGATGGGAAGAAAGTCATGTTGGCAGCAAATATAGGCACTCCTAAAGATGTAGCCTCAGCATTGGCTAATGGAGCAGAGGGAGTAGGGCTTTTTAGGACAGAATTTTTATACATGGATAGAACAAATCTCCCCAGTGAAGAAGAGCAATTTGAAGCTTATAAGGAAGTTGTAGAAAAAATGGGAGGAAGGCCTGTCACTATAAGGACACTGGACATAGGAGGAGACAAAGAGCTTCCTTACCTTGATATGCCAAAAGAGATGAATCCTTTTTTGGGATACAGGGCTATAAGGCTTTGTTTGGATAGACCGGATATTTTCAAGACTCAATTAAGGGCTATTTTAAGAGCAAGCGCTTATGGAAATGTACAGATAATGTATCCCATGATTTCATCTATAGAGGAAGTGAGAAAGGCGAACTCTATTTTAGAAGAGGTAAAAGCTGAGCTTGATAGAGAAGGAGTAAAATACGATAAGGAGATAAAAGTGGGAATAATGGTAGAAATTCCTTCTGCGGCTTTGACTGCAGATATTCTTGCTAAGGAAGTAGATTTCTTCAGCATAGGGACTAATGACCTAACCCAGTACACCCTTGCAGTCGACAGGATGAACGAACACGTAAAGGAATACTATCAGCCTTTCCATCCGGCTATTTTGCGACTTGTAAAGATGGTAATTGACGCCGCCCATAAAGAAGGGAAATTTGCCGCTATGTGCGGTGAGATGGCTGGAGATCCTCTTGCAGCTGTCATTCTTTTGGGGTTGGGGTTGGACGAATTTTCCATGAGCGCAACTTCCATACCGGAGATTAAGAACATAATAAGAAATGTGGAGTATGAAAAAGCAAAAGAAATTGCAGAAAAAGCCTTGAATATGTCGGAAGCGAGAGAAATAGAGGGAATGATGAAGGATGTGATAAGAGACATTGCCTGAGTCTCTGGCTTTGCAAGAGATTCAGACTGTTGACAAAATAAAGAAGTGGCATTTTGTGTGTAAATGCGACTTACAAGCATTAACACAAAATGCCACTTAAATAAGAAGGACTTTGTCAATAAACTATCTCTGGCTCTGCCGGAGATTTTTTATTAAAAAATTATCAAAAAAATAAAGGAAAATCTCAAAATGTATAGAATAATAAATATTAAAGACTATTTGCTTAAGAACAGGGGGATAATTATGAAGGATTACAAAACTAGCCAAATAAGGAATGTAGGATTAGTTTCCCATGGGGGAGCTGGAAAAACTACACTGGCAGAAGCACTTCTTTTTACCACAAAGGCTATCGATAGAATGGGAAGAGTAGAGAATGGCACAACGGTTTCCGATTACGACCCAGAGGAGATTGCGAGACAGATTTCTATTTCTACTTCTGTAATTCCTATTGAATGGAAAGACTTTAAAATTAACATATTAGACATGCCGGGGTATTTTGACTTCTACGGGGAAGTGATGAGTGGTTTGAGGGTTTCAGACAGCGTAGTGATACCTGTGTGCGCCGCATCAGGAGTAGAGGTTGGAACAGAGAAAGTCTTTGACCTAGCTAAAAAGAATAAATTGCCTATCATGTTTTTTGTAAACAAGATGGATAGAGAAAATGCAGATTTCTTCAAGACGTTAGACCAGTTAAGAGAGAAGTTCGGGAATAGAGTAATCCCTTTGGCATTTCCTATAGGGAAAGAGCAAAGCTTTACAGGATATGTTGACGTTATTACTCAGAAGGCATACGTTTACGATGATAAAGGTGTGAAAGAGACCGATATCCCTGCCGATTTAGTGGATAAAGTGCTGTCTGCCAGAGAAGAGTTAATTGAAAATATTGCTGAAAACGATGAAAGTTTGATGGAAAAGTATTTTAGTGGTGAGGAGTTTACTTTAGAGGAAATTAAAGAGGGGATAAAAGCTGGCGTTAGAATGGGAGATTTAATGCCGGTTTTCTGTGGTTCTAGTCTTAAAAATATAGGGGTAGATAATTTACTTAATGCGATAATAGAGTTTTTGCCCTCACCTTTAGAGGTTGAAAGAGAGGGGGAAAAGGTCAAAGAAGAAGGGCCTCTTTCTTTAATAGTTTTTAAAACGATAGCAGACCCTTATGTAGGAAGACTTTCAATATTCAAAGTAGTCTCTGGGATTTTGAAGCCAGATACAGTCCTTTTTAATACTAATAAGAAGGTTCAAGAAAAAATTTCACAGATATTCTTTTTAAGAGGGAAAAAGCAAATACCCGTTTCTCAGGTAGTTGCTGGAGATATAGGAGCAGTATCTAAGCTACAGGTTACTCTCACAGGAGATACTTTGTGCGACCCATCTAATCCTGTGGTTCTCCCGTCCATCGAATTTCCCGTTCCTAATCTGGCTTTAGCAATTGAACCGAAGTCTAAGGGAGATGAAGAAAAGATAAGCAATGGGCTTCAAAGGCTACAGGAAGAAGATCCTACTTTTAAAGTAGAGAAAAATCTTGAAACGGGGCAAGTGATAGTTTACGGAATGGGTGAACAGCACATTGAAGTGATTTCTAAAAAGCTTTCGAGTAAATTCGGTGTAGAATGCACTCTCTCTGACCCTATTGTTCCTTACAGAGAGACAATAAAAGGTAAAGTTAAAGTTGAAGGTAAACACAAAAAGCAGACGGGTGGACATGGTCAGTACGGGCACGTATGGATAGAGTTTGAACCAAATCCTAACAGCGAATTTGAGTTTGAGGACAAGATTTTTGGCGGAGCGGTTCCCAAGCAGTACATCCCAGCAGTAGAAAAGGGTTTGAGGGAGAGCATGAAAGAAGGAGTGCTGGCTAGATACCCCGTTGTTAATATTAAAGCTACACTGGTGGACGGGTCTTATCATCCAGTAGACTCTTCAGAGTTGGCTTTTAAGATTGCAGCCTCTATTGCGTTTAAAAAAGGTATGGAGCAAGCAAATCCGGTGCTTTTAGAACCTATAATGAGAGTAGAAGTGGTGGTTCCTGAAGAATATATGGGAGACATCATAGGGGACCTGAACAAGAGAAGAGGGCGAATACTTGGAATGGAAGCTCACGGAGGGATGGAGATAATCACGGCAGAAGTGCCTTTAGCAGAGATGAACAGATATGCCACGGATTTGCGGTCTTTAACACAGGCAAGAGGAGATTTTAAGATGACTTTTGCGAGATATGAAGAGGCTCCACCTAACGTGGCACAAAAAATAATAGAAGAGAGAAAGAAGTTAAAAGAAAAGGAAGAAGCCTGAAGCCTGCTTGATCAGGCTTCTTTTTTCTTGAAAGAAAATAAGGTATAATATAAGAAAACCCTTTTTATCAAGGAGGATTTTATGGACTTAAGGGAGGAAGCCTTGAGGTTACATAGAAAAAACAAGGGGAAAATAGAAGTTGTAAGTAAGATACCTGTAGAAAGCGAAACAGACCTTTCTTTGGCTTATACTCCTTATGTAGCAGAGCCCTGCAAAGAAATTAGCAGGAATAAGGAGCTAGTCTATGAATATACTGTGAAGGAACGTATAGTCGCAGTAGTTACTGACGGTTCTGCAGTATTGGGGCTTGGAAATATAGGACCTTATGCAGCACTTCCTGTTATGGAAGGCAAGGCAGTTTTGTTTAAAGAGTTTGGAGGAATTGATGCCATTCCGATATGTCTTGCTACTCAAGATGTAGATGAAATAATAAAAACGGTCTTCAACATAGCTCCAGCGTTTGGAGGGATTAACCTTGAGGATATTTCTGCTCCTCGTTGTTTTGAAATAGAGAAAAGACTCGATGAAATGCTGGATATACCTGTGTTCCATGATGACCAGCATGGGACAGCTATAGTGACTTTTGCTGCTTTGGTGAATGCCCTGAAAATTGTAAAAAAATTTCTCACTGAAATTGTAGTAGTGGTAAATGGAGCTGGAGCAGCAGGTATTGCCATTTCTAAATTTTTAATTGATTCCGGAGTAAAAGATGTAATAGTTTGTGACAGGAGTGGCATCATATATGAAGGAAGAGAAGGCTTAGACCCTTCAAAGCAGGAGATTGCAAAGATTACTAACAAGAAAAAAGTTAAGGGAACTTTGAAGGAAGCTTTAGAAGGTGCTGATGTTTTCATAGGAGTGTCGGGCCCCAATCTTTTGACAAAGGAAATGATAAGGAGGATGAATAAAAAGCCAATTGTATTTGCTTTAGCTAATCCTGTGCCCGAAATATATCCAGATGAAGCAAAGGAAGCAGGGGCTTACGTGGTGGGGACGGGCAGATCAGATTTTCCCAACCAAGTCAATAATGTACTGGCTTTTCCCGGTGTCTTTAAAGGGGCATTGAGAGTGAGAGCCACTACCATAAACAAAAGCATGAAGCTTAAAGCAGCTTATGCTATAGCTAATACTGTTTTGGAGGATGAGCTCTCTTGCGATTATATACTGCCAAAGCCTTTTGATAAGAGAGTAGTTGAAAATGTCGCTGAAGCTGTGGCAAAAGAAGCAGTTAGTACGGGCGTTTCTAAAATTAATAGATTTGATTAGAGGTGTTGGATATGAAAAGAAGTCAAAGATTTTTCAAAGGCAAACTTTATAAATCACTTCGTTCAGGATTTTTTGAAGAAGAGGTCTATGAGGTTACGAACAAAAAAAACATAAGGAATAAAAACAGTCTTTCTAACCTCTTAAGCCAGGAAGAAGACCAAGAAGTTCTGAACGAAGGAGAAGAAAACTATGAAAATGAATGAAAATTGAAGAAAATTTTAGATTTATAGAGATATTTTTATTAACCTATGAAAAACTTAGTAAAAATGGCTTGTTTTAAGTTAAAAAACAAATTGACGAGAAAGAAGAAAAGTGAAAAAATATAACTGAAAGTCAAAGAAAGTCAAAGTAAAATACACGAGAAATGTGGTGATGAGTATGGCACGGCTTAGTGACTTAATTGAGAATTTTATCAAAGAGTTAATGGAAGAAGCAGGCAAACATTATGTGGAGATACAGAGGAATGAATTAGCAAATGTTTTTAACTGTGCGCCATCACAAATAAACTATGTTTTAGAGACGCGCTTTACCATAGATAAGGGTTATATAATAGAGAGTAAAAGAGGTGGCGGTGGCTATATAAAGATATATAAGACTTCTGTTTCAAATAACTGGATAAATCAAATTATTGAAAGTGTAGGAGATAGCATCTCTGAAAGTAAAGCAAAGTACTATATTGATGCGCTTTTAGATCATAATTTTATAACCCAAAGGGAAGCTCGTTTGATGAAAGTAGTGATGAACGATAAGGTTCTTCCTTTTTCACAGGAAGAGAAAAATGCTCTAAGGGCAGTACTTCTGAAGGCTTTTTTAATGGAAATTGCCCGCCACAAGTAAAGGAGGGATTTTTATGATGTGTGATAAATGCAAAATAAGGCCTGCTACCGTTCACTACACAAAGATAGTGAATGGTGTGAAGACAGAGATGCATCTTTGCGAGCAATGTGCTGCTGAAGAGGGAATTTTGAATACAGAAGTTTTTGCTAGTTTTACACCTTTTTCAGTGCAAAATCTTCTTTCTGGGTTGATGGATTTTCTCCCTGGAATGGAGGAGTTTGAAAAGAAGCCCCTAAGATGCGATCGCTGTGGAATGACTTATGAAGACTTCAAAAAAATAGGGAGATTGGGTTGCAGTCATTGTTATACGGCTTTTGCAGAAGAATTAAACCCACTCATGCGTAGAATACACGGTAGCACCGAGCACAGAGGGAAAATTCCTAAAAAAGCTGGAGGTAAAATGAGGGTTAGAAGAAAGATTGAGGAATTGAGGCAACAGCTTGAAAAGGCTATAAAAGAGGAGGCTTATGAAAAAGCAGCAGAGATTAGAGATAAAATCAAGGAATTGGAGAAAGAACTAGGAAAGTAGGTGGTAACATGATACAATATGATAAAGACGTGGTGTTATCTAGTCGAATAAGATTAGCTCGCAATATTAAAGATATTTCTTTTCCGACAATAATGACGGAAGAAGAGGGTAGGAAAGTCATTGAGCTTGCCAGAAAAGCCATATTAGGTAGCAATACTATACTATCTACGCAATTTACAGAATATGAAATGAGAAAATTGACTCCTTTAGATAGACAGGCACTGGTTGAAAAGCACCTTATAAGTCCAGATCTTTCCCAGAATATAAAGACAGGTTACGTTCTTATAAAAGACGACAATACTGTAAGCATCATGGTAAATGAAGAAGACCATTTGAGGATACAGTGCATTCTTCAAGGATTTAGACTGGACGAGAGCTGGGATATGGCAGATAAGATTGATGATTTGATCGAAGAGACGATTGACTACGCTTATGACGAAAAGATAGGGTATTTAACTTCGTGTCCTACAAATGTGGGAACAGGAATAAGAGCCTCAGTTATGGTTCATCTTCCCGCTCTAACGATAACTGGTCAAATAAGCAATATTTTAAATTCTGTTTCGAAAATAGGAATGGCTGTAAGAGGAATATATGGAGAAGGTACGCAGGCTTTGGGAGATATATATCAAATTTCTAATCAGGTTACTCTAGGGCAGAGCGAAATAGAAATAATAGAAAATATTAAAGGGGTTGCCAAACAAATAATTTCCAGTGAGAGGAAAGCCAGAGAAGAACTTTATAAAAAACAAAGGATACAGATAGAAGATAGAGTAGGAAGGGCTTTTGGTATTCTTTCAAATGCTAAGGTAATGTCTACTAATGAATATATGAAGTTGATGTCTGATGTGAGGTTAGGCATTGTGCTGGGGATAATAGATGTAGATTTAGATGTTCTTGATAGGCTTACCACCCAGATCCAGCCTGCTAATCTTCAGAAAATTTATGGTCAGCCTCTTGACCCCTATGAAAGAGATGTTAAAAGAGCCGAATACGTGTCCCGACAGCTTTACAAAAAACAATAACTTTAGGAGGTGTTAGTATGGCTATGTTTGGTAGATTTACGGAAAGAGCCCAAAAAGCTCTTTATTTGGCTCAAGAGGAAGCGAGGTCTTTTTATCATAACTATGTCGGAACAGAGCACATCCTGTTAGGGCTCCTTAAAGAGGATGAAGGGATTGCTGCAAGGGTTTTAAAAAAATTGGGTGTTACTTATGAGGCTACACGGGAAAAGGTGCTTTCTTTGATTGGGATGGGCAATGTTCCCGGAGATGTAGTAGGTTATACCCCAAGGGCAAAGAGGGTTTTAGAGCTGAGTTTGAGTGAGGCAAGGAGATTTAATACAAGTTACGTAGGTACGGAGCATATTTTGCTCGGGCTTTTAAGAGAGGGAGAAGGAGTTGCCGTAAGGATTTTGATGGAACAGGGAATAGATTTTAACAGGGTAAGAGAAGAAATTGTAAAGATGTTGAATGAAGAACCGGCAGCTGGTCCTTCTAAAGTTTCGAAGACTAAAAGTACAAATACTCCCACTCTCAATCAATTTGGAAGGGATTTGACAGACCTTGCAAGAGATGGAAAGCTTGATCCTGTGATAGGAAGAGAAAAAGAAATTGAAAGAGTTATCCAGATTTTGAGTAGAAGAACGAAAAACAATCCGGTTCTCATTGGAGAGCCAGGAGTAGGTAAAACTGCTATTGTTGAAGGGTTGGCGCAAAAGATTGTGGAAGGAGAAGTACCTGAGATACTTAAAGACAAAAGAGTAGTGACCCTGGATCTGGCTTCTATAGTTGCCGGTACGAAATATAGAGGAGAATTCGAGGACAGACTAAAGACTATTATAAACGAAGTTATAAAAGCAGGCAATGTCATACTTTTTGTAGATGAGATGCACACCTTAATAGGTGCTGGGGCTGCCGAAGGTGCAATAGATGCTTCTAATATCTTAAAACCTGCTTTAGCAAGAGGGGAAATTCAGGTGATTGGAGCTACTACATTGGACGAATACAGGAAATATGTGGAAAGGGATCCGGCACTGGAGAGAAGGTTCCAGCCCATAATGGTGGAAGAGCCTACTGTAGAAGAGACGATTGAAATACTTAAAGGGTTAAGAGATAAATACGAAGCCCACCACAGAGTTAAAATTACTGATGAGGCATTGGAAGCAGCAGCAAAACTTTCCCACAGGTATATTACGGATAGATTCCTGCCAGATAAAGCAATTGATTTAATAGATGAAGCTGCTTCTCGTGTTAGGTTAAAGACTGTAACGGCTCCTCCAGAAATAAAGGAGTTGGAGGATAAAATCAACGACCTCATAAAGGAAAAAGAAGAGGCTATAAGGACTCAAGAGTATGAAAAGGCTGCAAAAATAAGGGATGAAGAGCAAAAATTGAGAGAACAATTAGAAGAATTGAAGGCTAAATGGCAACAGAACTCTCTTTCTGAAGAAAAAAGCGTTGGTCCAGAAGAAATAGCGCAAGTTGTATCTATGTGGACTGGGATTCCTGTAAAAAAATTAGCGGAGGAAGAGTCAGAAAGGCTCTTGCACTTGGAAGAAATATTGCATGAGAGAGTAATAGGGCAGGATGAAGCAGTAGAAGCCGTAGCAAAGGCGATAAGAAGGGCGAGGGTAGGGCTTAAGGACCCGAAGAGACCTATAGGTTCCTTCATATTTCTGGGTCCTACAGGTGTAGGTAAAACAGAGCTTTCAAAGGCTCTGGCAGAAGCTTTATTTGGTGATGAAAATGCCATGATAAGATTGGACATGTCAGAGTACATGGAAAGGCATACAGTTTCAAAGCTCATAGGTTCTCCACCTGGTTACGTAGGCTTTGAAGAGGGAGGACAGCTTACAGAAAAGGTTAGGAGAAGACCTTACACAGTCATACTTTTGGATGAAATAGAAAAGGCACATCCAGATGTGTTCAACATATTATTACAAATATTAGAAGACGGAAGACTGACCGACTCTAAGGGAAGGACAGTGGATTTTAAAAACACGGTAATAATCATGACATCCAACGTAGGAGCAGAATTATTGAAGAAGCAGACTACGCTTGGATTTATGCCACAGGATAAAGAAGATAAAGCTTCTTTTGAGAAGATTAAAGAGACGCTTATGGCAGAGCTTAGAAAAACTTTCAGACCCGAGTTTTTGAACAGGGTAGACGAGATAATAGTCTTCCATCCGCTCTCAAAAGAGCATATTGAAAAGATTGCCGATATAATGATAAAGGAGCTCAATAAGCGGCTTGAGGAGAACAACATTAAGCTTGAGTTTACTCCAGAAGCTAAAGAAGAGATAATCAAGCAGGGTTATGACCCCAACTACGGTGCAAGGCCTTTAAGAAGAGTTATACAGAGAATTGTAGAAAATCAGCTGTCTGAGTTGATGCTTCAGGGAGAAGTCAAACCAGGGGATGAGCTTATTGTAACTGCTGAAGACGGTAAAATAAAATTTGTTAAAAAAGATGTGGTAGAAAAGGCTTAGTCAAAAAAGGCTAGGCCTTTATTTTTATTTTCACAAGAACAAAGGAAGTAGCATACTTTTAATAGAGTGAGGGAATGCGCTTTTTGGATTTGGAGGGGATGAAATTGGAGATGAGGGAATTTACACCTTATAGAAGAAATAAATTATATTCTTCCATTGGGTTTAAAAAATTCTTACAATACGCAGGTCCTGCTTTTATTGTCAGTGTAGCTTATGTAGATCCAGGAAATTTCGCAACAAATATAAGTGGAGGTTCTCTTTTTGGATATAAATTAATATGGGTTATACTTTGGAGCAATGTAATAGCTATATTTTTGCAGATACAGTCTGCAAAGCTCGGTATTGCTACGGGTCGTAATTTGCCTGAGATGTGTAGTGTGATGTTTTCAAGAAAGTGGAATTGGTTTTTGTGGATAATGGCAGAGCTGGCAGCTATGGCTACGGACCTTGCAGAATTTTTGGGAGCTACTTTAGGACTTTATCTTCTTTTTAAGATTCCTATGGGATATGCAGCTTTATTGACTGGGGTGGTCACGTTTGTCATAGTATATGTGGAAAAATATGGTCAAAAGCTGGTGGAGTTAATTATTTCTACACTGGTTGGGATAATAAGCCTTGCTTATGCTTTTGAGCTTTTTATCGCAAAGCCGGATTGGGGAAGGGTTTTTTATCACACCATGGTTCCCTCTATTCCAAATAAAGATGCTATGCTTATTGCTGTTGGGGTCCTAGGCGCAACTGTCATGCCTCACGTCATATATCTTCATTCTCAATTAGTGCAGTACAGAAACAATGAGGGTTGTGAAGAAGCCAAAAAAGAGCACTTAAGGATGGAGAAAATAGACATATTTGTAGCTATGAATGTAGCCTTTATAATAAATGCGGCTATACTTATAGTATCAGCGGCAGTTTTTTATAAAAACGGCATTGTAATCGAGTCTATAGAAGAAGCTCATAAAACATTAGAGCCGCTATTAGGAACTTTGTCTAGTTGGGCCTTTGGCATCGCGCTTTTAGCGTCAGGTTTTTCTTCCTCGGCAGTGGGAACTATGGCAGGGCAAACGATAATGAAAGGGTTTGTAGGGTTTAATGTTCCGCTCAATTTAAGAAGACTTATTACAATGATTCCAGCTATCACAATAATTATTTTAGGAATAGACCCTTTAAAAAGTCTTATTATAAGCCAAGTGGTGTTAAGTTTTGAGTTGCCTATGGCTATTATTCCTCTTCTTTTGATTACGTCTAACAGAAAGTTTATGGGGGAATTTACGAATACTTTTTTAGAAAAGACAGCGGGAATTCTAGTTGCTTTTTTTGTAATTGGATTGAACATATTGCTTCTTTATTTCACTTTAAATGGGAGTGCATAAATGGTATAATTTAGACGAGCAGACTTTTTGAAAGATGGTGACAAGATGAAAAAGAGTGCTACAAAATTTGTATGTAGGGAATGTGGATTTGAAAGCAGTAAATGGCTTGGGAGATGTCCTAATTGTGGAAGTTGGAACTCTTTTGAAGAAGAGATTGTTTTGGATTCAAAAGAAAAAAGGGTCATGAACAAGAGTGGCAAAAGTTTTCATTTGATAAGAGAAATTGCTTCTTCCGAGGAAAACAGAATAAAGACAGGGATCGAAGAATTTGATAGGGTATTGGGGGGAGGTATCGTAAGAGGGTCACTCGTATTGATAGGAGGTGACCCGGGCATAGGTAAATCTACTCTTTTGCTTCAGGTAGCAGGGAATGTTTCGGAAAGATTCACGGTTTTATATGTTTCAGGAGAAGAATCTCCCCAGCAAATTAAAATGAGAGCCGATAGGATTCTGAAAGACAAGCAGGATTTGTATCTTTTGTGCGAGACAAATATAGATGTAATAGAGGAAAAGATTGAAGAATTACAGCCAGATTTTGTAATAGTTGATTCTATTCAAACGATGTATACGGAGGAAAGTGAGACGGTGCCTGGGAGTATTTCTCAGGTAAGATATTCTTCTCAAAAACTCATGGCGCTCGCAAAAGAAAAGAATATAAGCATTTTTTTGATAGGGCATGTGACGAAAGAAGGGGCTATTGCTGGTCCTAAAGTGTTGGAACACATGGTGGATACGGTTTTGTATTTGGAGGGGGATTCCAGCCATTCTTTCAGGATTTTGAGAGCAGTTAAGAATAGGTTTGGAGCTACGCACGAGATAGGAGTTTTCGAGATGCAGGATAATGGACTTGAGGAGATTCGCAATCCTTCAGAGTTTATCCTTATAAGCAGGCCTAAAGGGGTTCCGGGTACCGCGATTGTTTCTTCACTCCAGGGTACTAGACCTATTTTAATGGAGGTTCAGGCGCTTTTGAGCCATAGTTCTTTTGGAATGCCCAGAAGAATGGCGACAGGTTTTGACTATAACAGATTCATCCTGCTTATTGCTGTAATGGAAAAAAGGTTAGGACTTAATTTTTCGAATTTCGATGCATATGTGAACGTGGCAGGTGGTATAAAAATCCAGGAACCTGCGGCAGACCTAGGAGTCGTAGCTTCATTGCTTTCTTTGTATTATGATAAGCCTCTTCCAGAGGATATCTGTTTTATTGGAGAAGTGGGTTTAGCAGGAGAGGTTAGAGGTGTGGGGAGTATCGATAAAAGAATTAATGAGGCGAAAAAAATGGGTTTTTCAAAGGTTTTTGTGCCTTCTATGAGAGTCAAAGAAGAGGGAATTGAGGTTTTAAAAGTCAAAGACATAAGAGAAGTAATGGAATTTATAAGGAAATTATAAAAGCGCCGTAAAAGGCGCTTCTTACAACATATTGAAAATTCCCAGGGTATTTAATTCTTTGTGTTTTTTAAGAAGTATGTCGTAGAAATTAAGGCCTAATACATTACACAAAGCTATTATGTAGAAGATGTTATTGCCTATTTCGGTTTCTAAAACTTCTTTACAGTTTTCACAAAGCTGACCTTCTACGTGGGTTTTGAAGTATTTACGCGCATCTTCCAGGGTGGCATCAGGAGGAGTTTCCTGTTTACTAGCATTTATCCTTATGCAACCGCATTCGGTTACGGATTTTGCTACTGCTCTATTTATCCTAGCACTGCTTTCTTGGATTTTTGTGAGGATATCTATTATACTTCTATGGCGTAAAAGATATTCATCTACTGTGTTTTGGAGATCGTCCACGATAATGTCTTTCATTTTCGTCCACTCCCGTTCTTTTTAGGTTTTTCTTGATTTTATTATAGACTTAAAGAAGCTTTATGTCAATATTTAGAATGGCATTTCATAGTATTAATTGCAATTTTAATCATTTGTCACCTAACACATAAATTGACAATTGCTCCTCATAAGTAGTATACTGAAGGTAAGCCCTTTGTTATTCAGATAAAAATTTTGGAAAAAATTTTTCCAGTTTGCTTATAATATTTTTAAAATTAGCCAATAATATAAAATGGGAGGTGAAACGGTGTTTTATAAAATTTCAAGAGGAATTATAGGTATATTAGGATTAGCGCTGGGGTTTGAATTTGTCAAATTCATCCTGAGCTTGAATGTAGTTCAAACCCTTATGCCGGCTAAACTGCCTTATATGACTACCTTGGTGATATATGGGGTAGGAACTTTAGCAGGCGGAATCATATTTTATATAATATCGCCTATTTTCATAAAGTGGGGAAGGGATTTTGAACAGTGGCTTGAAACCAAGTTGCAAAATATGCCGATTGACGAAATTTTAATAGGAGCCTTTGGACTTATAATAGGGCTCATAGTAGCTAATTTATTAAGCGCTCCTCTTTATTCGATTTTGGTGGTTGGGAAAATTGTGCCAATACTCTTAAATTTATTTCTTGGCTATTTGGGAATAAGGATTTCTCTCAAGAAAAAAGAAGAACTTTTAAATGTTTTTTCTTTTATGAAAAAGTTGGGACCACAGAAGGGCAACAAAAATGAATATGCCGGCATACCGAAAATTTTAGATACCAGCGTCATTATAGATGGGAGAATATTTGACATATGCAAAACTGGTTTTATAGAGGGCCCCCTTATAATACCTTCTTTTGTTTTAGAAGAGCTAAGGCATATCGCCGATTCTTCTGATACTCTCAAAAGAAATAGAGGGAGAAGGGGATTAGATGTTTTAAACAGGATACAAAATGAGCTCAATATAAAAGTAGAAATAGTTGACAAACACATAGACGCGGCAGAAGTAGATACTAAGCTTCTGAAATTGGCTCAAATGATGAAAGGGAAAATAATAACAAATGATTATAACTTAAATAAAGTAGCAGAATTTCACAGGGTGCCCGTGCTTAATATAAATGAGCTTTCAAATGCAGTAAAACCTATTGTCCTTCCTGGAGAGGAAATGGTAGTTCAAATAATCAAAGAGGGTAAAGAGGCAGGCCAGGGGGTAGGATATTTAGATGATGGTACCATGATTGTAGTAGATGGAGGGAAAAAATATATAGGAAGCACTATTGAAGTAGTAGTAACGAGTGTATTACAGACAGCAGCAGGAAGGATGATATTTGCGAAGCCAAAACAAGCAGAACAAGAAAAGGCGATTTGACACAGGGTTTCCTGTGTTTTTTTGTTTTAAAAATGGTATAATTGGGATGTGGATTATAATTTTTAAGAGGGATAAGAAAATGAAGGTGAGCGCAATAGTATTAGCTGCTGGGAAAAGTACAAGGATGAACAAAGGCTTGAACAAAGTTTATCTTACGATTGCTGGTAAGCCAGTAGTTTACTACTCTATCAAAACTTTTGATGAAGTGGAGTGGATAAAAGAGATAATAGTGGTTGTCTCTACAGAGGAGTTAGGGTACTTTACTGAGAATGTACTGAGAAAATTTCATTGGCGCAAGCCTATAAAAGTTGTGGAAGGAGGAGAAGAAAGACAGCATTCCGTTTACAATGGGCTTAATGCAGTAGGTGATGATTGTGAAATCGTGGCTATTCACGATGGAGCAAGGCCTTTGGTTAGCAAAGAGGTCATATTGAGGGCTATAAAAGAAGCATATATTTACAAAGCGGCCGTGGTAGGTGTTCCTGTTAAAGATACGATAAAAATGGTGGATCAAGATAATTTTATTTTGGATACTCCTGAAAGGAGAATTTTGTGGGCTGTTCAAACTCCTCAGGTATTTGAAAAAGGGCTTATTATAAGAGCCCATAAAATGGCTTTTGAAGAGGGATATGTGGGTACGGATGACAGTGTGCTTGTAGAAAGAATGGGTGTTAGAGTGAAAATGGTGGAGGGAGATTACAAAAACATTAAAATAACTACTCCTGAGGACTTGGTTATCGCAGAACTTTTTTTAAAAAAATAACCTTTTGTGATTTTCCTCATATAATTTAATAGGTCTTTTACCTATTAAATTATATGAGGGTGGTATATATGGGGAATCCTGTAGTTTTTTTACACGGAATTTTCGGTTCCATTTTTACCCCTACTCCTTTAGGTAAAATCTGGAGTTTTGGACCTGCTTTTTATGCATATGGGCCTTTTATAGAAGAGCTAGGAAAACTTGGTTTTGTGGAAAACAAGAATTTGTTCGTAAGTTATTATGAGTGGTGGGAAAGAATACCTGATGTTGTTGACAGGCTTATACTTGCTATAGACGAAGCGAAGGCAAAGACAGGAAAAAACAAAGTGGACCTTTTGTGTCACAGTATGGGAGGACTTTTAGCTAGAAGCTATATCCAGAGTGATAAGTACCGCGACGATGTGGATAAGCTGATACTTTTGGGTACGCCTAATCTCGGAGCTGCCAATGCTTATTATGGATGGGAAGGAGGAACAGTGCCGCCCGATGATGATGACCTCGTGAATATGCTTTTTAAAGGTTTTTTGTGGATTTTTTCTAAGATAAAAGGAGAAAAGGACGCTGTCACTATAATAAGGAAGTACATTCCTTCTGTAAAGGAATTAATGCCATCAAAGGGGTATGGCAATTATATTTTTATGTATTCTGATAAAGGGGAAAGAATTCTTTTTAAAGATATAGAACATATGAAGGTGATCAACGATTTTCTCAACGACTTAAATGAAAAAGCAGATGTCCTTTATGAGAGGGTGAAAGAGATTTATCTTGTTGCAGGGGAGGGAGTTTACACCAATAAGTTTATTCAGGTAGAAAAAACGGAAAATGATGTTATATGGCCAGATGGGAAGCCTGTAGGGGTTATAAGAGATTGGAAGGGGGATGGGACGGTTTTAGAAAAGAGCGCTTTAGGGATAGAGGGGAAAGAAATTGTTTTAAATACGAGTCATATAGGGCTTTTAAAGGACTCGATCCCGTATTTGGGTGAAATCTTGGGTGTCAGAGAAAAACCTTCCCCATCTTTTTTAGAAAAAGCTGTATCTTATCTTAGTGTTATTACAGATAAAAAAATTGTAGTCCTTGACAGGAATAAGCGGATGAAAAGTTATGATGTATTTGGGAAGTATAACTGGCATATATGTTTTGAACCTAAAGGGGTATATAAGCTTACAGTTAGGGATGTAGGGTTAGCAGAATTTTATATCAATACTCCTAAGAAATCTATAGAAAAAAGAATTAGATTTTCACGGCTTCCTAGGGGAAAAGCATTGACCCTAGAGGTGGATGAGGAAGGCAATTTCACCATAGAGGGGGAATAAGATGAGAATAGGAATAGGGTATGACGTTCATAGGTTGGAGGAAGGTAAAAAGTTGGTTATAGGTGGAGTAGAAGTTCCTTTTGATAAAGGATTAAAGGGGCATTCAGATGGGGATGTGCTTATTCATGCTTTGATTGACGCTATTTTAGGAGCTGCAGGCCTGGGAGATATTGGGGAACATTTTCCTGATACTGACCCAGCTTATAAAGGGATAGACAGCAAGTTACTCTTAAAAAAGACAATGGAATTAGTAGTTTCACGGTATAATATCAGTAATGTCGATTGTGTAATTGTTGCAGAAAAACCTAGGCTCTCTCCTTATAAGGGGAAAATTAAGACAAGCCTTGCGCAACTTATGGGAATAGGTGAAGATAGGATTAATATCAAAGCAAAAACAGAAGAAGGTTTAGGGTTTACAGGAAAAGAAGAAGGGATAAAGGCTTATGCTGTAGTGTTGCTGGAGGAAAGAGTATTGACATAGAGCTTTTCATAAAATACAATCTATTTAAAAATCTTGTACATAGGAGGTAAGACTTGTGAAACTGTCACAATTGCTGATTCCAACGCTAAGAGAAGTTCCTGCTGATGCTGAGATTCCAAGTCATGTTTTAATGTTAAAAGCAGGCTTGATGAGGAAATTAGCGGCAGGCATATATATCTATCTGCCTTTGGGGAAAAGGGTATTAAAAAAAGTAGAAGAAATAGTAAGAGAAGAGATGGACAGAGAAGGAAGTCAAGAAGTCTTGATGTCCGCTTTAATTCCAGCAGAACTTTTTAAGGAGACAGGAAGATGGGATGTTTTTGGACCTGAAATGTTCAAGTTAAAAGACAGAAATGACAGAGATTTTTGTTTGGGACCAACTCACGAGGAGGTCTTCACAGACCTTATAAGAAATGAGGTGAAATCTTACAGGCAGCTTCCTTTAATACTATATCAAATTCAGACCAAATTTAGAGATGAAAGGCGTCCCCGCTTTGGTGTGATGAGAAGTAGGGAATTTATAATGAAAGATGCTTATAGTTTTGATGCGGATTGGGAAGGACTTGATGCTTCTTTTAATAAGATGTACAGGGCCTATAGTAGGATATTTGACAGATGTGGGCTTAACTACCTCGTAGTAGAAGCAGACCCCGGTGCCATGGGAGGACGGGATTCCAAGGAATTCATGGTTATATCAAGTGTTGGAGAAGCAGTGATAGCTTACTGTGAAAGTTGCGGCTATGCTGCTAATGAGGAAAAAGCAGAATGTCTAGTAGAGGCTCAAGAGGAGGAATTGCGTGAAGTTGAGAAGGTTTATACTCCTAATGTGAGAAGCATAGAGGAATTAGTGAAGTTTTTGGGGATTTCTCCTGATAAGTTTGTAAAAACGCTCATATACAAGGCTAAAGGGAAACTGGTAGCGGTTTTGGTAAGAGGAGATAGGGACGTAAACGAAACTAAACTTTTAAATGTGTTGGGGTTAAGAGAAGAAGAACTGGAGCTTGCTGATGCAGAGTCCGTAGAAAAAGTTACAGGAGCAAAAGTAGGTTTTGCTGGACCCATAGGGCTAAAAGGGGATGTACTTCTCCTTGTGGACAGTGAAATACCTTTGCTTAGAAACTTTATAGTGGGCGCGAATGAGACGGATTATCACATAAAAAATGTAAACTATAGTAGGGATTTTAAGGCCGATATTGTAGCGGATATAAAAAATGTAGTGGAAGGAGATAGATGCCCTAGATGCGGTGCTCCCCTTAAAATTGCCAGAGGAATTGAGGTTGGTCATATTTTTAAGTTAGGGACTAAATACAGTGAAGCATTGGGCGCTACTTACATGGATGAGGAAGGGAATGAAAAACCGATTGTAATGGGGTGTTACGGAATAGGGATAAATCGAACTGTAGCTGCAATCATTGAACAGCATCACGATGAAAAGGGTATAATATGGCCTATGAGTGTTGCACCTTATCATGTTATTATAGTGCCCGTGAATGTATCGGATGAAGAACAAAAGCGAGTTGCAGAGGATATATACGCCAGGTTGTTGGAAGAAAGAGTGGAAGTTTTGATTGATGATAGGGATGTAAGAGCAGGAGTAAAATTTAATGATGCTGACCTTATAGGGATACCTATAAGGGTTACTGTTGGTAAAAAAGTGAAAGAAGGGATTGTAGAAATAAAATTAAGAGATAAAGAGGAGATAGAGGAGGTCAGGGTTGAAAAAGTAGTGGGGAGAATAAAGGAAATCATAGAAGAAAAATTAAGGGAGCTTTCATAGCTCTCTTAATTTTACATTTATGTAGAGATATTCTTTGCTGAATAAAACACCTCTATAGTGAAAAAATATTTGTTAAAAGATTCATAAAGTGAGGTGAAAGATATGTCATTATACATTGTAGGTATAAGCGTGGATAATAGAAGTGAATTTGGGATTAAAGTTCAGGAGATTCTTACAAAACATGCGGAAAACATAGTGGCCCGATTTGGTATACATGATTTTCAAAACAAAAGTGGGATTATAACCTTAAATGTCAGGGGAGATGAAAAATTCATGGAAGAGCTAAGCGAAGAGCTTACTGCTATTCCTACGGTTACTGTAAAGTATATGACCTTAAAGTAAAATTGATCCTTTATCTATTAAATTGGGGCAAAATCTGTTATAATTAAATCAAACCAGAAATCAGGATGGAGTGACAGGAATGAAAGAACTAAGGGTAAGATTTGCTCCAAGCCCTACAGGACCGATACACATAGGGAATATTAGAACTGCTCTTTTTAATTATCTCTTTTCAAGAAGTGAAGGGGCTACTTTTGTTTTGAGGATTGAGGATACTGATTTAGAGAGGTCTTCTAAGGAATTTGAAGAGCTTATTTTTAAAGAGCTTAAGTGGTTAGGCATAGAATGGGACGAGGGACCTGACAGACCAGGTCCCTATGGCCCTTACAGGCAGAGTGAAAGGCTTAAAATTTATCATGAGTTTGCTCAAAAACTTATTGAGGAAAAAAAGGCTTATAGATGTTACTGTACTCCAGAGGAATTAGAGGAAGACAGGAAAAAGGCCATAGAGAGAGGAGAAATTCCCCGTTATTCTGGAAGGTGTAGATACCTTACAAAAGAGCAGGAAGAGGCCTTTATAAGAGAAGGAAGAAAGCCTGTTATAAGGTTTATGGTGCCGGATGATGAAGTTATAGAGTTTGAAGACCTGATTAAGGGAAAGATAACGATAAAAAGCGACACTTTGGGTGGAGACATGGTGATTATAAAATCTGACGGAATGCCTACTTATAATTTTGCTGTGGTAATTGACGATGCTTTGATGAAGATTACACATGTAATAAGAGGAGAAGACCATATATATAACACCCCAAAGCAGATTTTAATATATAAGGCTTTGGGGTTTGAGGTGCCACAGTTTGCTCATGCTCCTTTGATTTTAGGACCTGACAGGACTAAGCTTTCCAAACGGCATGGACATACCTACATAGGTCAGTATAGGGAATTGGGATACCTACCGGAAGCTATGTTTAATTTCCTGTCTCTTTTAAGCTGGTATCCTGAGGATAACGTGGAGTTGATGACGAAAGAGGAGATAATAAAAAAGTTTAACTTTAAAAGAATTCACAAATCTAATCCTGTATTTGATATTGAAAAACTAAACTGGATGAACCAGCAGTATATACAGAAAAGCCCCATTGAAAGGATTGTAGATCTTTCAATTCCTCATCTTAGAAAAGCAGGCTACATTGACGAAATAGATGAGTTGAGGTATAATTGGCTAAAGAATGTTGTGGCTCTTTACAAAGATGGGCTGTCCTACGTAGCTCAAATTGTAGAGGTAGCGAAAACTTTCTTTGTGGAAGAAGTAAACTATACAGAAGAGATGATAGAATTTTTGAAAAACCAGGCTTCCTTTAAAGTTTTAAAAGGATTTAAAGTTTATTTAGAAAGCCAAGATGAGGTTCTGGAAGAAGATGTGATTGGATGGATGAAAAAGGCTCAGAAAGATTTAGGTATAAAAGGTAAAGAGTTTTTCATGCCTATAAGAATAGCTGTAACTGGAGAAGAACATGGGCCAGATCTTGTAAAGATGATTGTGCTTTTAGGTAAAGATAAAATAGTAAAAAGGCTTGATAGGGTTTTAAATTTAATAATGTAAAAGGCGATGAAGAGAAGAGTATTATGGCAAAGGCCTTCCAGAGAGGAGCCATCGTAGGCTGGAAGTGGCTCTAAGGACCTGCCATAAGAAGTGCGTCTTGGAGCTTGTATCCCTGAAGTTTTAGTAGGGGGTTACCGGCATATGCCGTTATCTTAAATGAGAGGAGCTTTATGCTCAAGCAGAGTGGAACCGCGGGACCCCCCTCGTCTCTGAGATGAGGGGGTAATTTTTTAAGGAGGTGTTTTCGATGTTTAAAACTTTAAAAGAGGATATCGAAGTAGTTTTTGAAAGAGATCCTGCGGCAAAAAGTGTTCTGGAAGTTTTGCTGTGCTATCCCGGGCTTCACGCTATAATACTTCACAGAATTGCCCATTATTTTCATAAAAAAGGCTTTATATTGTTACCCAGATTGATTTCTCATATAAATCGTTTTTTGACAGGTATTGAAATACATCCGGGAGCCAAGATTGGACGTAGGTTTTTCATAGATCATGGCATGGGAGTTGTAATAGGGGAGACTACAGAAATTGGAGACAATGTGACGATATATCAGGGGGTAACTTTAGGAGGAACTGGTAAAGAAAAAGGAAAAAGGCACCCTACTATAAAGGATAACGTAGTGATAGGAAGTGGCGCTAAGGTTTTGGGGCCTATTGTTGTAGGAGAAAATTCAAAGATAGGTGCTGGAGCCGTGGTGTTGAAAGATGTGCCTCCCAACAGTACTGTAGTTGGGGTTCCTGCAAAGTGTGTTAAAAGGGACAATATCCGCATAGCAAAATCTTATGAAGTGGACCTGGAACATAGTAAACTTCCTGACCCGGTAGAAGAAGAACTGAGGAGATTAAGAGAAAGGATAGAAAGGCTTGAAAAAATTTTAATAGAAGGGGATGAGCAGGATGAAGCTGTATAATACCATGACGAGAACTAAAGAAGAATTTGTGCCACTAAAAGACAAAGTGGTAAACATGTACGTTTGCGGACCTACAGTTTATAACTACATCCATATAGGTAATGCAAGAGCTTTTATCGTCTTTGATACTGTAAGAAGGTATTTAGAATATAAAGGTTATACAGTAAATTACGTCCAAAATTTTACAGATATTGACGACAAGATAATAAACAGAGCAAAAGAAGAAAATACCACGGAAAAGGCCATAGCAGAAAGATTTATAGAGGAGTATTTTAAGGACGCAGATGCTCTCGGGATAAAAAGAGCTACAGTTCATCCGAAGGCTACAGACCACATAGCCGATATAATTGAATTCATAAAAATATTGATTGATAAGGGATATGCATATGTTGTAGATGGTAATGTGTATTTTGAGACGGCGAAATTTAAAGACTATGGAAAACTTTCTAAGAAAAACATAGAAGAGCTTATGGCAGGAGCGAGGGTGGAGATTGACGAAAAAAAGAAAAATCCTCTGGATTTTGCCCTTTGGAAAGCTCAAAAGCCTGGAGAACCTGCTTGGGATAGCCCTTGGGGTAAGGGTAGACCTGGTTGGCATATTGAGTGCTCTGTCATGTCTACAAAGTATTTGGGGAAAACCCTGGACATCCACGCAGGAGGACCAGATTTGATTTTCCCTCACCATGAAAATGAAATAGCTCAAAGTGAAGCAGCTTATGATCAGCCATTTTCTAAGTACTGGATGCATATAGGGTATTTAAATGTAAACAATGAAAAAATGTCAAAGTCGAAAGGCAATTTTTTTACAGTAAGGGAGCTGACAGAAAAGTATGACCCTGAAGTTTTGAGGCTTTTCATGCTTATGGCCCATTACAGGAGTCCTATAAACTTTAGCCTTGAACTTTTAGACCAGGCGAAATCCGCCTATGAAAGGCTTACCAATACCGTTGTCAATTTAAAATATTTGACAAATATTACTATTGATAGGGAATTAACTGATGAAGAAAAAAAATTAATTGCCAAATTTGATGAATATAAAAAGCAGTTTGAAGAGGCTATGGATGACGACTTCAATACGGCAGATGCTATTTCAGTACTTTTTGAGATGGCTAAGACTGCCAATGCAAATTTAAGTGGAAATTCTTCGAAGAAATTGGTAGAATATATTTTGGAGATGTTTTTAAAACTTTCTGATGTTTTGGGACTTTCTTACAAAAGTGCTAAATTAGAGATTGAGGACGAAGAAATTTTAAAGCTTATAGAGGAAAGGCAAAAAGCAAGAAAAGAAAAGAATTGGAAACTAGCCGATGAAATAAGGGATAAATTAAAAGAGAAGGGTATAATTTTGGAGGACACACCAGAGGGTGTAAGATGGAGAAGGATAAAATGATTTCTTTAAAAGGGAAGGGGGTTTCTAATCTTTCCCCCCTTGTTTTAGCTTTTATCGGTGATGCGGTTTACAGCCTTTATGTCAGGACAAAGATTATAGAAAGAGGAGATAAAAAATTAGCTATATTAAATGAAGAGGCGGTGAAGTATGTAAAAGCTTCTTCGCAGGCTAAATCTCTTGAAAAAATCTATGACTTTCTCACTGAGGAAGAAAAAGAAATTGTGAGGAGAGGAAGAAATGCTAAAACTTCTACGGTCCCAAAAGGTTCGAGTGTAAGAGAATACAGGTATGCAACTGCTTTTGAAGCATTGGTTGGGTACTTATACCTTCTTGAGAGATTAGACAGGCTTTATTTTCTCTTGCAACTCGCTATGGAGTATTCAGAGGATGGGTGAAGCTAATTATGAAGGATGATATTATATACGGAAGAAATCCTGTTATGGAGGCTATAAAGAGTGGAAAAGAGATAGAAAAGATATATGTGTCTAAAAATGCTGGTGGGAATATTTCAAAGATAATCGCAATGGCGAAAGAGTCTGGAATAGTTGTTTCTACTGCAGATAGTGATACTTTAAAAAGGTTAGCAAATACCTCTAATCATCAAGGAATAGTTGCGGTAGGAGCTTTGTATCAATATTTTGAGCTCGAAGATATTTTGGATTATCCAGAAAAGAAGGGGGAAAAGCCCTTTTTGCTGATTTTGGATGGTATAACCGATCCTCATAACATGGGAGCTATAATAAGGAGTGCCGAGGCCTTCGGAGTTCATGGCGTTATAATTCCCAAGAGGCGTTCTGTGGGAATAAATGCCACAGTAGTGAAAGCTTCTGCCGGTGCAGTGGAGCACATAAAAGTAGCGAAGGTATCTAACATTAACGGTGCTATTAAAAAGCTTAAAGAAAGAGGAATTTGGATTGTGGGAAGTGATGTTCAAGCTGAAAAAAATTTTGAAGAGCTCGATTACGATTTTCCTCTGGCATTGGTAATTGGTAGCGAAGGAGAAGGCATTTCTCGATTGGTATTAGAAAACTGCGATTTTATAGTAAAGATACCCATGAAAGGGAAGATCAATTCTCTTAATGCCTCTGTTGCGGCTTCTATTTTGATGTACGGGATTTTATCAAAAAGACAAGGTAAGGCGTGATGGTCTTGTACATGCTGGTGGACGGTTATAATGTAATAAACAATTGGCAGGTTCTCAAGGATATTGCAAAAAAAAGCCTGGAGGATGCTAGGGACAAATTAATAGATTTACTGGCTGATTTTAAAGGTTATACAGGAATAAATATAATACTGGTTTTTGACGCTATGTACGTAAAAGGAAGCTTAGAAAAGCATGAAGAAATAAACGGCATTGAGGTGGTATATACAAAAGAAGGTGAATCGGCAGACCACTTCATAGAATCGAAGGTAGTAGAGCTTGTAAAACGAGAAGAAGTAGTGGTGGTTAGCTCTGACTGGATTGTACAGCAGGTGATAATGGCCCATGGGGCTATCAGGATGTCTGCCAGAGAATTTTATGAGGAAATGAACAAGTATATAGAAAAACATAAAAAGGAGTATATGAATACTTTTTACAAAAATAGTTTGGAAAATAGGTTGGATGAAGAAACAGTGAAAAAACTCAGGCGAATGAGGGAAAATCAGTAAAATTAGCTTGACTACCTTTGCCAGTGTAATGTATAATTATAACGTGTAAGGTTGTGGGAATAACAAATGGGGGCGGTATTAGTGAAATCTGGGGCGCAACAGGATTACTATGAAGCGTACGACAAGATGGAAGAGGAGGAGGTAGTGGAGAGAGCACAGCAGGGAGATGAATTAGCTTTAGAGTATCTCATTGAGAGGTATAAGAACTTTGTGAAGGCAAAAGCGCGGACTTATTTTCTGGTTGGAGCTGACAAAGAAGATATAATCCAAGAGGGAATGATAGGACTTTATAAGGCGATAAGAGATTATAAAAATAACAAACTCACCTCTTTTAAAGCCTTTGCTGAACTGTGTGTGACCCGTCAGATTATTACTGCCATTAAAACCGCTACCAGGCAGAAACACATTCCTCTTAACTCCTATGTTTCGTTAAATAAGCCCATTTTCGATGAGGAATCCGATAGGACTTTGATGGATGTCGTCTCTACCCAGTGTATTTCTGACCCGGAAGAATTAATAATAAGCAAAGAGGAATACGTTAACATCGAGAATAAAATGGAGGAGCTTTTAAGCGGATTGGAATGGGAGGTTTTGGTGGCATATTTAGATGGAAAGTCTTATCAAGAGATAGCCGAAGGTTTAAACAGGCATGTAAAGTCCATAGATAACGCCCTGCAAAGGGTAAAGAGAAAATTAGAAAGATATCTCGAAATGAGGAACAGTTAGCTATTGACATTTAGAAAACTTTATAGTAAAATCAGAAAGCGGAAGTTTGAAACTTCTCTTTTTGCCCACGTAGCTCAGTAGGCAGAGCGTCGCCTTGGTAAGGCGGAGGTCACCGGTTCGATCCCGGTCGCGGGCTCCATTTTAATTTACACCTTTTAGCTGTTTTTTTTTATCAAAGAAGTGCAATCTGATTTTGTTTATTTTAGTTTTTTAAAATAAGAAACACTTGGATAAGTTTATTAGAAGTAAGGAGGAAGAGAGGATGGCAAAGCAGAAATTTGAGAGGACGAAGCCGCACGTAAACATAGGTACGATAGGGCACGTAGACCATGGTAAGACGACATTAACAGCGGCGATAACATTAATACTTTCGAAAGCAGGTTTAGCACAGGCGAAGGGGTATGACGAGATAGACAAGGCGCCAGAGGAGAAGGCAAGGGGGATAACAATAAACACGACGCACGTAGAGTATGAGACAGCGAAGAGGCACTATGCGCACGTAGACTGTCCGGGGCACGCAGACTACGTAAAGAACATGATAACAGGTGCAGCACAGATGGACGGAGCGATACTGGTAGTATCAGCGGCAGATGGTCCGATGCCACAGACGAGGGAGCACATACTGTTAGCGAGGCAGGTAGGAGTGCCATATATAGTAGTATTTTTAAACAAGGCAGACATGGTAGATGATCCAGAACTTATCGAGTTAGTAGAGATGGAGGTAAGGGATTTACTGAACCAGTATGATTTTCCTGGGGATGACACGCCGATAGTAGTAGGGTCAGCGTTGAAGGCATTAGAGTGTGGATGCGGTAAGAGGGAGTGTCAGTGGTGCGGTAAGATATGGGAGTTAATGGACATAGTAGATGAATACATTCCGACACCACAGAGGGATGTAGACAAGCCGTTCTTGATGCCGGTAGAGGATGTATTTACGATAACTGGTAGAGGGACAGTTGCAACAGGTAGAGTAGAGAGAGGGAAAGTGAAAGTAGGGGACGAAGTAGAGATAATAGGATTGACGACAGAGTCAAGGAAGACGGTAGTAACAGGTGTAGAGATGTTCAGGAAGACATTAGACGAGGCGCAAGCAGGAGACAACATAGGAGTATTGTTAAGAGGAGTACAGAGGGACGAGGTAGAGAGAGGGCAGGTATTAGCGAAGCCAGGGACGATAAAGCCGCACACGAAATTTGAGGCACAGGTATACGTACTGACGAAGGAAGAGGGAGGAAGGCACACGCCATTTTTCAACGGATACAGGCCGCAGTTTTACTTCAGGACAACAGACGTGACAGGGACGATACAGCTGCCAGAGGGAGTAGAGATGGTAATGCCAGGTGACCACGTGACATTGAAGGTAGAGTTAATAACACCGATAGCGTTGGAAGAAGGACTTAAGTTTGCTATAAGAGAAGGCGGAAGGACAGTTGGCGCTGGTGTAGTGTCTGCTATAATTGAGTAAGTCAGGAAGCCGGGTGCAAACCTGGCTTCTTTTGGGTTAATTTATTTTTGTTTAAGGATTGACAACAAGTTTTATTTATGATAAATTTGTCTAAGTAGTCGCATCGCCGGGAGGTGTAACAATTGAGAGTGAAAATTGCGCTGGCTTGCACTGAGTGCAAGAATAGAAATTACCATACTACAAAAAATAAAAAAAATGACCCGGATAGATTAGAGCTTAAAAAATATTGTAAGCATTGTAAAAAGCACACTATTCACAGAGAGACAAAATAAAGCAAAACATAAAGAGGATGTGAGGAAATGGCCGGTGAAGGAAGGAAGATTGTAAAATTTTTCAGGGAAGTAAAAGCAGAAATGAAAAAGGTAACATGGCCAAATAAAGATACGCTCGTGACTTATACGGAGATCGTTTTAATTGTGATGGCACTTTTCACAATATTTATTTTTTTGATAGATTCTGCTTTCAGTTATATATTAAAACTCATCCTCAAAACATTTTAAAGGAGGTTGGGGGGTTTCCCCGGAGATTATATGTCTGAAAAGGAAACAGCAAAATGGTATGTGGTCCACACGTATTCGGGATATGAAAACAAAGTAAAAGCTAATCTGGAAAAGATTATAGAAAATAGAAACTTGCAGGACAAGATTCTTCAGGTCGTGGTTCCAACAGAAAAAGTGACTGAAATAAAAGATGGTAAAAAGAAAATAGTTGAGAGGAAGATTTTTCCCGGATACGTGCTGGTAAAAATGATAATGACAGATGAGACCTGGTATGTGGTTAGGAACACAAGGGGAGTGACAGGGTTTGTGGGGCCTGGTTCAAAGCCTGTGCCTTTGACGGATGCTGAAGTAAGGGCTTTGGGCATAAAAGAGGCTCCTACTGCTGTTGACCTCAATGTGAAGGACACAGTAAGAGTTATCTCCGGGCCCTTTGAGAATTTTATAGGGGTTGTGCAGGAAGTTTATCCGGAAAGACAGAAAGCTAAAGTATTGATTTCAATGTTTGGGAGAGAGACACCGGTCGAATTTGACCTTGTGCAACTTCAAAAAATATAGCATGTTAAGGAGGTGTAGTCATGGCAAAGAAGGTTGTAGCGGTTGTCAAGATTCAACTACCAGCGGGCAAAGCTACTCCTGCGCCGCCAGTGGGTACTGCATTGGGACCTCACGGCGTTAATATAATGGCTTTTTGTAAAGAATTTAACGAAAGGACCGCAAAAGACGCAGGGCTTATTATCCCTGTTGTTATAACAATATATGCGGATAGGTCTTTTAGCTTCATTACAAAGACTCCACCAGCTTCTGTGCTGTTAAAAAAGGCTGCTGGGATTGAGTCTGGTTCTCCTCAACCAAATAAGCAAAAAGTTGGTAAGATTACAAGACAGCAACTGAGAGAGATTGCTGAAATAAAGATGAGAGATTTAAATACTACGGATATAGAAGCTGCTATGAGGATGATAGCTGGTACCGCTAGAAGCATGGGAATAGAGATTGTGTAAAGCGAAGTGGGAGGCTATGTCCGATAATACCACAAAGGAGGTTTTACGGTGAAAAGAGGGAAAAGATATTTAGAAGCGTTAAAAGTGTATGACAAAACACAGCTTTACTCCAGCGAGGAGGCAATGGATATAGTTTTAAAAACGGCAAATGCTAAATTTGATGAGACAATTGATCTGGCCGTGAGACTTGGTGTTGACCCAAGGCACGCAGATCAACAGGTAAGAGGTACAGTAATACTTCCCCATGGAACAGGGAAGGAGGTTAAAGTTCTAGTATTTGCTAAGGGAGAAAAGGCCAAAGAAGCAGAGGCAGCTGGTGCTGATTATGTTGGAGCAGAGGAACTTGTAGAAAAAATTCAGAAGGAAAATTGGTTCGACTATGACGTTGTCATTGCAACACCTGATATGATGGGGGTTGTTGGAAGACTTGGTAAACTTCTGGGTCCAAAAGGGTTGATGCCCAATCCCAAGTCTGGTACGGTTACTTTTGAAGTAGAAAAAGCTGTAAAAGAAGCGAAAGCCGGTAAGATAGAATACCGCATAGATAAAACAGGTATAATTCACGTTCCAATTGGGAAAAAGTCTTTTGGAAAAGAGAAGCTTCTTGAAAACTTTAGGACAGTGATGGATGCTATTATAAAATCCAAACCTGCTGCTGCAAAAGGGCAGTATATAAAGAGTGTGGTTTTATCCTCTACAATGGGACCAGGTGTTAAAGTTAATCCTGCCAGGATATTTGAATAAATGTATTGACACTTGAAAGAAAATAATGTTATAATAAACACCGTTGAAATTGAATATAAGAAAGACCGTAGACAGTGGGTTGTGCGTGCTGCACGTAAATCCCACCGAGGTTTTGAAATAAATTCCCTATGGGGATCCTCGTGTCTACGGGATCCTTTTTTAAATTTTTTAAGGAGGTGGGAAGGTGGGCGCCAGCCGAGAGAAAAAGCAGCAGTTCATTGCAGAATTTAAAGACAAGTTGTCGAGAGCGCAGACAGTGATTTTTACAACCTTCAGTGGTTTAACTGTTGAAGATGAGACGATTTTGAGGCGGAAATTCAAAGAGGCAAATTCCGAATATAAGGTTTATAAAAACACTTTAATGACAATTGCTGCAAAAGAATTAGGATATGGAGATGACCTTATAAAATATTTTGAAGGGCCTACCTCTGTAGTTTTTGGGTATGAAGATCCTGTTGCGCCAGCAAAAATTTTGACTGAATTCATGAAAGACCACAAAGGACTTGAGTTAAAGGTCGGTATAGTAAACGGCAAGATAGTATCTCCTCAAGAGATAGAAGCTTTAGCCAAACTTCCTTCCAGAGAAGAACTTTTGGCAAAAGCTCTGGGCAGCATGAAAGCTCCTATTACAAATCTTGTGTTTGTGCTTTCTGGCACTTTGAGGAGCTTGTTATATGCGCTTAATGCTATAAAAGAAAAAAAGCAAGCTGAAGCTTAAAAAAATTGAATGGAGGTAGAGAAGATGAGCAAAGAGGAAATTTTGGAAGCCATAAAAAATATGACGGTTTTAGAGTTAGCTGAATTAGTAAAGGCTTTGGAGGAGGAATTTGGGGTATCCGCAGCAGCTCCTGTAGCAGTTGCAGCAGCACCAGCAGCTGCAGGGCCGGCAGCAGCACCTGCTGAAGAAAAGACGGAATTCGACGTAATTTTGCAGGAGGTAGGAAGCGACAAGATTAAGGTCATCAAAGTAGTAAGAGAGATCACAGGCTTAGGATTAAAAGAAGCAAAAGACTTAGTAGACAGCGTTCCAAAGCCAATAAAAGAGGGCGTAAGCAAAGAGGAAGCAAATCAGATCAAAGCGAAATTCGAAGAAGTTGGAGCAAAAGTAGAGATAAAATAAGGGCAAGTAATTTGCCCTTATTTTTTATGGGGGTTGTTGACATAAGAGATTTATTGTGTTATTATATAAAATTGCATTAATAGTGGCCTTTTTTATTTCTCAAGGTATAATTTTTGGATAGCTGGTGCATAATACCAAATATAATAGGGTTTTTGTGTGCGAATCCAAAAGTTTGATACTTTTGGTAATTTACATTTTTAAGGGGTGAAATGGATGGTAAAGCCTGTACAAGCGGGCAGTAGGACGAGAATGAGCTTTGCCAAGATAGATGAGGTCTTGGACATTCCAGATCTTATCGAAGTCCAGAAAAAGTCCTATCAATGGTTCTTGGAGGAGGGTCTTAAGGAGGTCTTTCAGGAAATTTCCCCTATAGAAAGTTTTACTGGTAATTTGGCGTTGGAATTTGTAGATTACAGACTGGAAAATAATCCCAAATATTCTGTCGAGGAGTGCAAAGACAGAGATACTACTTATGCTGCTCCACTCAAAGTAAAGGTGAGGCTTACAAATAGAGAGACAGGCGAAATTAAGGAATCTGAGGTCTTCATGGGAGATCTTCCATTGATGACAGACAAAGGTACATTTGTTATAAACGGTGCAGAACGTGTTATTGTTAGCCAGTTGGTAAGGTCTCCGGGCGTATATTATGATCAGCAATTTGATAAATTTGGCAAAAAGCTTATTTTTGCTACAGTTATCCCTAATAGAGGTGCATGGCTTGAGTATGAAGAGGATTCAAATGATGTTATATATGTCAGAATCGATAGGACAAGAAAAGTCCCGATTACTGTATTGCTGAGGGCGATTGGGTATAATACTGATATACAGATATTGGATCTTTTAGGAGAAGAAGAAAAATTAAAGGCTACATTAGATAAGGATGCTACCAAATCTGAAGAAGAGGCTTTGATAGAAATTTACAAGAGATTAAGGCCTGGTGAGCCGCCTACTGTTGAGAGCGCAAGGAGCCTTTTTAATGCTCTTTTCTTTGATCCCAAAAGATATGACCTAGCTAAAGTTGGTCGCTACAAATTCAATAAAAAATTAGCTTTAAAATCAAGGATTGCCAATCATAAAAGTGCTAAAAGGATTGTCAACCCTATTACAGGAGAGGTATTAGTAGAGGAAGGAGAAAAAATTACAAGAGAAAAAGCTGAAGAAATTCAAAATTGTGGGATAAATGAAGTTGAGATTCTGGTTGATGGGAAAGTAGTAAAGGTAGTGGGTAATAATACGGTTGACATAAATAAATATCCTATGCCTTATGATGTTTCAGAACTTAATATAAAAGAGTTAGTAAATGTCAGGGTATTAAAGGAGATACTTGATAATTTTAGCGAAGAAGAGGCTGTTTTAAATGAAATAAAAAATAGGATAGATGAACTTGTTCCAAAACATATAACAAAAGACGACATAGTAGCTACTATAAGCTATCAATTAAATTTGACCCATGGTGTCGGTTTTGTAGATGACATCGACCACCTTGGCAATAGGAGAGTTAGGTCTGTTGGTGAGCTTTTGCAGAATCAATTTAGAATAGGCCTTGCCCGCTTGGAAAGAGTTGTGAAAGAAAGGATGACAATACAAGATGTTAATGAGGTTACCCCTCAAAACCTCATTAACATTCGGCCTGTAGTTGCAGCTATTAGAGAGTTTTTTGGGAGTTCCCAGCTTTCCCAGTTTATGGACCAGACAAATCCTTTGTCTGAACTGACCCATAAAAGAAGGGTAAGTGCATTAGGCCCTGGAGGACTTAGCAGGGAGAGGGCTGGCTTTGAGGTAAGAGACGTGCATTATTCTCACTATGGCAGGATATGTCCTATAGAGACACCTGAGGGACCAAACATTGGTTTAATAACTTCACTCACTACCTATGCTCGTGTCAATGAATACGGCTTTATTGAGACTCCTTATAGAAAAGTCGATAAGGCGACAGGCACTGTGACAGATGAGATTGTCTATATGACTGCCGATGAAGAAGATGAATATATCATAGCTCAGGCGAATGAGCCTTTAGACGAGAATAATAGATTCATAAATGAAAGAGTCGTATGTAGGTTGAGGGAAGAGATAATAAGTGTTCCTCCTACAGAAGTAGATTTTATGGACGTATCTCCTAAGCAGATAGTGTCTGTGTCTGCATCTTTGATACCTTTTTTGGAAAATGACGATGCAAACAGGGCTTTGATGGGTTCTAACATGCAGAGGCAAGCAGTGCCTTTATTAAAGCCAGAGGCCCCAATAGTAGGTACGGGAATGGAGTATAAGGCTGCTGTTGATTCTGGAGCGGTAATTTTGGCAAAAAATGATGGTATTGTAGAAAAGGTAACAGCTGACAAAGTGGTGATAAGGACCAAGGACGGAAAAAGGGACGAATATCATTTACTGAAGTTTAAGAGGTCAAACCAAGGTACCTGTATCAATCAAAGACCTATTGTCAATGAAGGGGATGAGGTCAAGAAAGGGCAGGTTATATGCGATGGACCTTCTACAGATCAAGGAGAGCTTGCTCTTGGGAAAAACGTGCTTGTAGGATTTATGCCCTGGGAAGGTTACAACTATGAAGACGCTATATTAATAAGCGAGGAACTGGTAATGGATGATTCCCTCACTTCTATTCATATAGAAGAATATGATGCAGAAGCCAGGGATACCAAACTGGGTCCTGAAGAAATAACAAGAGAGATTCCGAATGTTGGGGAAGATGCCTTAAAAGATCTGGATGAAAGAGGTATAATAAGGATTGGTGCAGAGGTTAGAGCCGGAGATATACTTGTGGGAAAGGTTACCCCTAAAGGGGAGACGGAACTGACGGCAGAAGAAAGGCTTTTAAGAGCAATATTTGGGGAAAAGGCAAGGGAAGTAAGAGACACTTCATTACGAGTTCCTCACGGTGAATCGGGTATTGTGGTGGATGTAAAAGTCTATTCTCGCGAAAATGGTGATGAATTGCCTCCAGGTGTTAATCAGATGGTAAGAGTTTTTGTAGCGCAGAAAAGGAAGATCTCTGTTGGAGACAAGATGGCAGGTCGCCATGGTAATAAAGGGGTAATTTCCAGGATACTGCCTGTTGAAGATATGCCTTTCCTTCCAGATGGTACACCTTTGCAGATATGTTTGAATCCTTTGGGAGTTCCTTCCCGTATGAACATAGGTCAGGTGCTGGAAACTCACTTAGGGCTTGTGGCAAAAGCTTTGGGATGGCATATAGCTTCACCAGTATTCGATGGAGCTTCAGAGAAGGATATAGAAGAACTACTTGCAAAGTCCGGATTTTCTCCAGACGGCAAGATACAGCTTTACGATGGAAGGACAGGAGAGCCTTTTGATAACAAGGTTACTGTTGGATATATGTACATGCTAAAATTACACCATTTAGTAGATGACAAGATGCACGCGAGGTCTACAGGACCTTATTCACTCGTTACTCAGCAGCCTCTCGGAGGGAAGGCTCAGTTTGGCGGACAGAGGTTTGGAGAAATGGAAGTGTGGGCATTAGAAGCCTACGGTGCCGCTCATACTTTACAGGAAATGCTCACAGTAAAATCTGACGATGTGACCGGACGCGTAAAAGCCTACGAAGCAATAGTAAAAGGAGAAAACATACCCGAACCTGGGATACCCGAGTCATTTAAAGTGCTTGTGAAAGAACTTCAGAGTTTGGCTCTGGATGTAAAAGTCATTACAGAAGACGGGCAGGAGATTCCAATCAAGGAATTTGAAGACGATGATGATGACGTTCCAGATGCTACACTTAATATAAACATTGAGGGTAGAGAAGATGCACCTCCAGAGGAAGTTTATGAAGAAGAATATGAGGAAGAACAGGAGGAACTTCCGGAAGATATTGATTTTGAGCCTGATAATTTTGACATTGACAGTGAAGATTTGTTTATGGATGATGACTATGATGAGTGAAGTCAAAATTTGTTGAGGAAAGGAGCGACACTCCTTGTTTAAGCTTAAGAATTTTGAAGCCATAAAAATTGGTTTAGCTTCTCCTGAAAAGATAAGAGAGTGGTCTCGGGGTGAGGTTAAAAAGCCCGAGACCATCAATTACAGGACTTTGAAGCCGGAAAGAGATGGACTTTTTTGCGAAAGAATTTTTGGTCCCACAAAGGACTGGGAATGTCACTGTGGTAAATACAAAAGAGTAAAGTACAAAGGAGTTGTGTGCGATAGGTGCGGTGTAGAAGTTACTAGGGCTAAAGTGAGAAGAGAGAGAATGGGGCATATTGAACTTGCTGCTCCTGTAGCTCATATATGGTATGTAAAAGGCATTCCCAGCCGCATGGGGCTCTTGCTCGATATGTCACCAAGAGCGTTAGAAAAAGTTTTGTATTTTGTATCTTATGTTGTGATTGATCCAGGTGATACACCCCTTACTAAGAAACAACTTCTTTCTGAAAAAGAGTACAGGGAGTATTTAGAGAAATATGGGAATAGATTTAGAGCTGGGATGGGAGCCGAAGCTATAAAGGAACTTTTGCAGGAAATAGATTTAGAAAAGCTCAGTAAAGAATTGAGAGCAGAGATAAAAGAATCTACGGGGCAAAAGAGAGTAAGGGCTATAAGAAGATTAGAAGTAGTACAGGCTTTTATAGATTCTGGCAACCGTCCAGAGTGGATGATTTTAGATGTTCTTCCTGTTATTCCGCCAGACTTAAGGCCAATGGTTCAATTAGATGGTGGTAGATTTGCTACTTCTGACTTAAATGACCTTTACAGAAGAGTTATAAATAGAAACAATAGGCTCAAAAAGCTTTTGGATTTAGGTGCTCCGGATATAATCGTGAGAAATGAAAAGAGAATGCTTCAAGAAGCCGTGGATGCTTTAATAGATAATGGTAGAAGAGGAAGACCCGTTACAGGCCCCGGAAATAGGCCTTTGAAGTCTCTATCTGACATGCTTAAAGGAAAACAGGGAAGATTTAGACAAAATCTTTTGGGTAAGAGAGTCGACTATTCTGGCCGTTCAGTTATCGTAGTGGGACCTGAACTCAAGGTTTATCAATGTGGTCTTCCAAAAGAAATGGCTTTAGAGCTTTTTAAACCGTTTGTTATGAAAAGACTTGTAGACAAAGGGCTTGCTCAACATATAAAAAGTGCAAAAAGAATGGTAGAAAGAGTAAGGCCTGAAGTATGGGATGTGCTGGAAGAGGTTATAAAAGAGCATCCAGTACTTTTAAACAGGGCTCCTACACTTCATAGGTTAGGGATTCAGGCTTTTGAACCGGTCCTTGTAGAGGGTAGAGCCATAAAACTCCATCCTTTAGTGTGTCCTGCTTACAATGCCGACTTTGACGGAGACCAGATGGCGGTTCACGTACCTCTTTCAATGGAAGCTCAAGCAGAGGCACGGTTTTTAATGCTGGCAGCCAACAATATTTTAAAACCTCAAGACGGAAAGCCTGTTATGACACCTACTCAGGATATGGTTTTGGGGTGCTATTACCTTACTGCAGACGAAGACGGGGTTCCTGGAGAAGGAAAGTATTTTTCGAGCCCTGAGGAAGCTCTTATGGCCTATCAGCTGGGTTATATTCATGTACATGCGAAAATAAAAGTGAAAATGACAAGGGAAATAAATGGCGAGAAAAAATCGAAAGTAATTGAAACTACCGTTGGGAAGATAATATTTAATGAAGCCATACCCCAGGACTTAGGTTTTGTGGATAGGAACAATCCAGAGACGGCTTTTAACCTTGAGATAAATGACCTTGTGGACAAATCAAAGCTTGGCAAAATTTTAGACAGAGTCTATAGAATACACGGGCCTACGAAGACAGCAGAAACTCTGGACAAAATAAAGGAACTCGGCTTTAAGTATTCTACAAAAGCGGCAATTACGATAAGCGTTTCTGACATGGTAATACCGGAGGAAAAAGAGAAGCTTCTAAAAGAAGCGGATGAGATGGTGGCAAAAATTGAGGCTCAATTCAGACGCGGTCTTATATCAGAAGAAGAAAGATATGAAAAAGTGATTGAGACGTGGAATATGACTACTGAAAAGGTAACAGAAGCCTTAATGGCGACTTTAGATAAATTTAATCCTATCTTCATGATGGCTCATTCAGGAGCTAGAGGTAGCAAAAACCAGATAAGACAATTAGCAGGTATGAGAGGATTGATGGCTGATCCATCTGGGCGAATCATTGAGCTTCCAATAAGGTCTAACTTTAGAGAAGGTCTTAATGTTCTGGAATTCTTTATATCAACTCACGGGGCTAGAAAGGGACTTGCTGATACGGCATTAAGGACGGCAGACTCCGGTTATTTGACAAGAAGGCTTGTGGATGTCAGTCAGGATGTAATAGTAAGAGAAGAGGACTGCGGAACAGATGAAGGTATTTATGTAGAAGAGATAAGAGAAGGAAATGAAATAATTGAGAAGTTGTCGGATAGAATAATAGGGAGAATTGCTGCAGAGGATATTGTAGACAACGAAGGTAATCTGATTGTGAAAAGGAATGAGATGATAAATGAAGAGGAAGCCGAGAAAATAGAAAAAGCTGGTATTACAAGAGTTAAAATAAGGTCTCCTCTGACCTGCAGGTCAAAGCATGGCGTGTGCAGAATGTGCTATGGAAGAGACCTTGCTACGGGAGAGCTTGTAAATATTGGTGAAGCCGTTGGAATAATCGCTGCTCAGGCCATAGGTGAACCGGGTACCCAGCTTACAATGAGGACTTTCCACACTGGTGGAGTTGCCGGAGTGGACATCACACAAGGTCTTCCAAGGGTTGAAGAACTTTTTGAAGCAAGAAAGCCCAAAGGGCTTGCTGTAATCACTGAAATATCTGGTGTTGTGAGGATTAATGAATCCAAGAAAAGAAGAGAAATTACGGTAGTAGATGAGGAAAACAATATTTCAAAAACTTATCTTATACCCTATGGTTCAAGGCTTAAAGTAAGAGATGGGCAGTGGGTTCAGGCAGGAGATGAGCTCACAGAAGGTTCAGTGAATCCGCATGACCTTCTTAAGATAAAAGGAATATATGCAGTTCAAAGCTATCTTTTACAGGAAGTTCAGAAGGTTTATAGACTTCAAGGTGTTGAAATAAATGATAAACACATTGAGATAATAATAAGGCAGATGATGAAGAAAGTTAAAGTAGAGGATCCAGGAGATACCTCGATGTTGCCGGGAGAGCTAATAGACATCTTTAAGTTTGAAGAAGAAAATAAAAAGGCTATAGAAAAAGGTTTAAGGCCTGCAACAGGCAGAAGAGCATTACTTGGCATTACAAAGGCCGCTTTGGCTACGGATTCTTTCTTATCGGCTGCTTCTTTCCAGGAAACCACGAGGGTTCTCACAGAAGCGGCTATTAAAGGGAAGGTAGATCCACTCCTCGGGCTTAAGGAGAACGTGATAATAGGTAAACTGATACCTGCAGGTACAGGGCTTTCAAGATATAGGAATATAACTGTTGTAAAGAAAGAGGATAGAGAGAAAAAAGAAGAGACAAAGAAAGAAACACTAGACGTCAAAGCTAGTAACTAAGGGCTTTTCTCTGGCAGGGACGTATCCCTGCCGGAGAATTAATTCATTATTGACAGGGAAAATCTTTAATGATAAAATTACTAAGTGTGTCAAAACCCCTGTCCTGATAGGAGGAAGGCAAATGGCGGATCAATGCCCTCCCAAGAGGGTAGTTGGGGCTAAACAGACTTTAAAAGCAGTGTTAAACTGTAAAGTAGCTCAGGTATATATTGCAAGAGATGCAGAAGAGCATGTAGTTAAAAAAATAAAAGAAGCTTGTGAAGAAAAGGGTATAAAAATAGTTTACATTGATACCATGAAAGAACTTGGAAGGATTTGTGGTATTGATGTAGGTGCTGCTACGGCAGCAGATGTGATAGGTGAAAGATAAAAGGAGGTGCGGTAATGCCTACGGTAAACCAGCTTGTGAGGTTTGGCAGAAAAAGCGTTAAAAAGAAATCTGCTGCTCCAGCTTTGCAGGGCAATCCTCAAAAAAGGGGAGTTTGTGTTGTTGTAAGAACTACAACTCCTAAAAAACCTAATTCCGCATTGAGAAAAATAGCGAGAGTGAGACTTACAAATGGAATAGAAGTTACTGCGTATATTCCAGGAATAGGTCATAACCTTCAGGAGCACTCCGTTGTTTTGGTAAGGGGTGGAAGAGTTAAGGACTTACCTGGTGTAAGATATAAGATAATAAGAGGTGCCCTTGATGCAGCAGGTGTTGCAAACAGGAAACAAGCGCGCTCAAGGTATGGCGCAAAGAAGCCAAAGAAGTGATAAGGAGGGTTGAGAATGCCAAGAAAAGGTCCGGCACCAAAAAGAGAAGTTCTACCAGACCCTGTATATAATAGTGTTAAAGTTGCCAAATTAATTAATAAAGTTATGTGGGATGGTAAGAAAAGTTTAGCTCAAAAAATTTGCTATGGAGCTTTTGACATAATAAGAGAAAAGACAGGAAGAGATCCTCTTGAGGTTTTTGAAGAGGCTCTCAATAATGTAATGCCTGTTTTAGAGGTAAGGCCTAGAAGAGTTGGTGGTGCAACGTACCAAGTTCCTATGGAAGTAAGACCTGAGAGAAGATTGTCTCTTGGGATTAGGTGGCTTGTGGAATATGCAAGGCAGAGAAGCGGAAAATCTATGATGGAAAAACTGGCTGCCGAAATAATAGACGCAGCTAATAATACCGGAGGCAGTGTGAAAAAGAAAGAAGATACCCATAGGATGGCAGAAGCAAATAAGGCTTTTGCTCATTACAGATGGTAAGAAAGAGGATAGGGGGTAGTGAAGGAGGCTACAAGAAAGGAGGATAGAAAATGCCAAGGGATTTCAGCTTAGATAAGGTTAGAAACATTGGTATAATGGCACATATAGATGCAGGAAAAACCACTACTACCGAGCGAATCCTTTTTTATACAGGGAAGACTCATAAATTAGGTGAAGTCCACGAAGGGACCGCTACCATGGACTGGATGGTACAAGAGCAGGAGAGAGGTATAACCATAACCTCTGCAGCGACTACCTGTTACTGGAAAGGTCATAAAATTAACATAATAGATACGCCGGGGCACGTGGACTTTACTGTGGAAGTAGAGAGGTCTTTAAGGATACTGGATGGGGCGGTTGCGGTTTTTTCTGCAAAAGAGGGCGTTGAGCCCCAGTCTGAGACTGTGTGGAGGCAGGCAGATAAGTATCATGTGCCCAGAATAGCCTATGTAAACAAGATGGATGTCATAGGTGCTGACTTTTTCAATGTAATTGATATGATAAGGGATAGACTGGGTGCAAACCCTGTGGCTATTCAAATTCCTATAGGGAAAGAAGATACTTTCCGAGGAATCGTAGACCTTATAAAAATGGAAGCCATAATTTATGAGGATGATTTGGGAACTGTCATGGATGAGACAGAAATACCAGAAGATTTAAAACCTCTTGCAGAAGAATATAGAGAAAAATTGTTAGAAGCAATTGCTGAAGTCGATGAGGCTATTATGGAAAAGTATTTGGAAGGGGAAGAAATAACAGAAGAAGAAATTCACGCGGCTTTGAGAAAGGGCACGATAAATGGAGAACTTGTGCCTGTGGTTTGTGGATCTTCTTATAAAAATAAGGGAGTACAGCCTCTTTTGGATGCTATTGTGAATTATTTACCATCTCCTCTTGATTTGCCGCCTGTTAAGGGTATGTCACTAGATGGTGGTGAAGAGCTTGAGAGGAAACCGGATGACAACGAGCCTTTCTCAGCTCTTGCGTTTAAGATCATGGCAGATCCATATGTAGGTAAGCTGGCTTTTTTTAGAGTATATTCAGGTACCTTGAAAGCTGGGTCCTATGTTTTAAATTCTACAAAGGGTAAGAAAGAAAGAATAGGCAGAATCTTAAGGATGCATGCGAATCACAGGGAAGAGATTGACGCTGTGTATACAGGAGATATTGCTGCTGCAGTTGGACTTAAAGATACTACTACTGGAGATACCCTTTGTGATGAGAATCATCCGATACTTTTAGAGTCAATGGATTTTCCTGAGCCAGTTATTTCTGTAGCAATTGAACCGAAAACAAAAGCAGCTCAGGAAAAGATGAGCATAGCCTTAGCAAAGCTTTCTGAAGAAGACCCAACTTTTAAGACCTATACTGATCAGGAGACGGGGCAGACTATAATAGCCGGGATGGGAGAACTTCACCTTGAGATAATAGTAGATAGGTTGAGAAGAGAATTCAATGTAGAATGTAACGTGGGTAAACCGCAAGTTGCATATAAGGAAACTATAACAAAGCCTGTAAGAGTAGAAGGAAAATTTATAAGGCAGTCGGGTGGCCGCGGTCAGTACGGTCATGTATGGCTTGAAATGGAGCCTGCTCCAAGAGGAGAGGGTTATATATTTGAGAACAAAATTGTCGGTGGCGTTATTCCCAAGGAATTTATCCCTGCTGTTGATGCGGGTATACAAGAGGCTATGCAAAACGGTGTGTTGGGAGGTTACCCTGTAATTGACGTTAAAGTGGCGTTGGTCGATGGTTCTTACCACGAAGTTGACTCTTCGGATATGGCTTTCAAAATAGCAGGTTCTATAGCTTTCAGGGAAGGTATGAAAAAGGCTGACCCTGTGCTCTTAGAGCCTATAATGAAAGTAGAAGTAGTGGTTCCTGAAGAATACATGGGTGACGTCATTGGGGATTTAAATGCAAGGCGTGGAAAAGTGGAAGGCATGGAAACGAGGTCTGGAGCCAGGGTTATAAGAGCGTTGGTACCTTTGGCTGAAATGTTTGGATATGCTACTGATTTGAGGTCAAAGACACAAGGTAGAGGAACTTATACTATGCAGTTCCACCATTATGAAGAAGTGCCTAAAAACATTGCTGAGCAAATCCTATCAGTAAAAAAATAAATCAGTAAAAAATAAAAATAAACTAAAAAAGGAGGAAGAGAGGATGGCAAAGCAGAAATTTGAGAGGACGAAGCCGCACGTAAACATAGGTACGATAGGGCACGTAGACCATGGTAAGACGACATTAACAGCGGCGATAACATTAATACTTTCGAAAGCAGGTTTAGCACAGGCGAAGGGGTATGACGAGATAGACAAGGCGCCAGAGGAGAAGGCAAGGGGGATAACAATAAACACGACGCACGTAGAGTATGAGACAGCGAAGAGGCACTATGCGCACGTAGACTGTCCGGGGCACGCAGACTACGTAAAGAACATGATAACAGGTGCAGCACAGATGGACGGAGCGATACTGGTAGTATCAGCGGCAGATGGTCCGATGCCACAGACGAGGGAGCACATACTGTTAGCGAGGCAGGTAGGAGTGCCATATATAGTAGTATTTTTAAACAAGGCAGACATGGTAGATGATCCAGAACTTATCGAGTTAGTAGAGATGGAGGTAAGGGATTTACTGAACCAGTATGATTTTCCTGGGGATGACACGCCGATAGTAGTAGGGTCAGCGTTGAAGGCATTAGAGTGTGGATGCGGTAAGAGGGAGTGTCAGTGGTGCGGTAAGATATGGGAGTTAATGGACATAGTAGATGAATACATTCCGACACCACAGAGGGATGTAGACAAGCCGTTCTTGATGCCGGTAGAGGATGTATTTACGATAACTGGTAGAGGGACAGTTGCAACAGGTAGAGTAGAGAGAGGGAAAGTGAAAGTAGGGGACGAAGTAGAGATAATAGGATTGACGACAGAGTCAAGGAAGACGGTAGTAACAGGTGTAGAGATGTTCAGGAAGACATTAGACGAGGCGCAAGCAGGAGACAACATAGGAGTATTGTTAAGAGGAGTACAGAGGGACGAGGTAGAGAGAGGGCAGGTATTAGCGAAGCCAGGGACGATAAAGCCGCACACGAAATTTGAGGCACAGGTATACGTACTGACGAAGGAAGAGGGAGGAAGGCACACGCCATTTTTCAACGGATACAGGCCGCAGTTTTACTTCAGGACAACAGACGTGACAGGGACGATACAGCTGCCAGAGGGAGTAGAGATGGTAATGCCAGGTGACCACGTGACATTGAAGGTAGAGTTAATAACACCGATAGCGTTGGAAGAAGGACTTAAGTTTGCTATAAGAGAAGGCGGAAGGACAGTTGGCGCTGGTGTAGTGTCTGCTATAATTGAGTAACCATGTTTTTGTGCTAATAGCGCTTCGCTATTAGCACAAAAACATTAACATGTCAAGTCTTGCAATGGCGCAGGAATTGGGATAAAATAATAAAGCTGATTTATGAGGTAGATTTTTTTTTGACAATAAAACACCTGGATATGTGTATATATGTAAAGGTCAGTAGGATTTGATGAGTGAGGAGGGAAAATCATGCCCAAGCAAAAAATTCGCATACGCTTAAAGGCGTTTGACCATGCGATTTTAGATCAATCAGCTCAGAAAATAGTTGAAACGGCAAAAAGGACGGGAGCAGAAGTTTCTGGTCCTATTCCATTGCCTACAAAAAGAGAAGTAATAACCATTTTAAGAGCACCTCATAAGTACAAAGATTCAAGAGAACAGTTTGAAATAAAGACTCATAAAAGGCTTATAGATATTTTAAATCCGACTCCCAAAACAGTAGATGCTCTTATGAAGCTAGATTTACCATCAGGTGTAGATATTGAAATAAAATTATAAAAACGAAATTATGACGCAGTTGCGTCCGCTGATTTCAGGAGGTGTGAGAAATGAAAAAAGGTATCTTAGGTAGAAAACATGGGATGACGCAGATTTTTGATGAAAAAGGAGAGGTCATTCCTGTTACAGTAATTGAAGCTGGACCTTGTGTAGTGGTTCAGAAAAAAACAGAAGACAAAGATGGCTACAATGCTATTCAAGTGGGATTTGGAGATATCAGTGAGAAAAGAGTTAATAAACCTCTTTTAGGTCATTTTAAGAAAGCAGGAGTTGCTCCTAAAAAGTATTTAAGAGAGTTTAGATTAGATGATATAAGCGGTTATGAGGTTGGGACAGAGATAAAGGTAGATATATTTAAACCAGGAGATAGAGTAGATGTTACAGGCATTTCAAAGGGTAAAGGATTTGCAGGCGTGATAAAAAGATATGGTGCCAGAAGAGGTCCTATGTCTCACGGTTCTAAATACCACAGGAGAGTAGGTTCGATGGGTGCTACTACAGATCCTGGTAGGACTTTAAAGGGCAAAAAAATGCCTGGACGCATGGGAGGAGAAAGAGTTACAATAAAAAATTTAGAAGTTGTTAAAGTAGATCCCGAACTTAATCTTTTAGTCATAAAAGGTTCAGTGCCAGGGCCAAAGGGTTCCTTGCTCATTATAAGGGATTCAGTAAAGAGCAAGTGAGGAAAGGAGGAAGAAGAATGCCGAAAGTACCAGTGTACAACGTCAATGGGGAACAAGTAGGGGAGATAGAGCTAAAGGACTCAGTCTTTGGCGTTCCAGTAAATATGGCTGTCATGCATCAAGCAGTTGTCAATTATCTGGCGAATCAGAGACAAGGTACCCACTCCACTAAGACAAGAGGAGAAGTAAGAGGCGGTGGCAGAAAACCTTGGAGGCAAAAGGGAACAGGTAGAGCTCGACAGGGAAGTATAAGAGCGCCTCAGTGGATAAAGGGTGGAGTGGTTTTTGGGCCTAAGCCAAGAGATTATGGCTATAAATTGCCGAAAAAAGTTAAAAGATTGGCTCTGAAATCAGCCCTTTCTTCTAAGGTAAAGGACAATGAGATTATTGTTTTGGATGAACTTAAGTTAGAGCAGCCAAAGACAAAGAAAGTAGCAGAACTCTTGAAGAATTTTAATGCGAAGAGTGCTCTTATTGTTGTTCCTCAGGGTGAAAAGAATGTAGAGTTATCTACAAGGAATCTTCCAAATGCAAAGGCTATGTATGCTAATCTTCTTAACACTTACGATATTTTAAAATACGAAAAGTTCATCATAACAAAAGACGCTGTAGCTATAGTGGAGGAGGTGTTTGCTTAAGATGGAAGCCCGTGATATAATAATTCGACCTGTGATAACAGAAAAAAGTATGGGTTTGATGGGGGATAGAAAATATACCTTTATTGTAGACAAGAGAGCTAACAAAATCGAAATCAAAAAGGCGGTTGAAGAAATATTTGGTGTTAAGGTTGAAAAAGTGTACACAATGAATTATAAGGGTAAGCCCAAAAGAATGGGTAAATACGAAGGTAGGACCGAATCCTACAAAAAAGCTATAGTAAAACTTACGCCAGACAGTAAAGGAATAGAGTTCTTCGAAGGATTACAGTAATTTACCTTGAAGGAGGGAAGAAAATGGGAATTAAGGCGTATAAACCCACATCTCCAGGCCGCCGTCAAATGACGGTTTTGACGTTTGAAGAGGTTACAAAAAAAGAACCAGAGAAATCCTTGTTGGCGCCTTTGAAGAAAAAAGCGGGTAGAAATGTGTATGGAAGAATTACCGTAAGGCATAGAGGAGGCGGCCATAAAAGGAGATACAGAATAATAGATTTCAAAAGGGATAAAGATGGTATTCCGGGCAAAGTAGCTGCTATTGAATACGATCCAAATAGAACTGCTTTTATTGCTCTTATTCACTATGCAGATGGTGAGAAAAGATATATAATAGCGCCTCATGGATTAAAAGTTGGAGATGTGATCGAATCAGGAGAAAATGTAGATATAAAGGTGGGCAACGCATTGCCCTTAAGAAACATTCCTGTCGGTACAATAGTCCATAATATAGAGCTTATACCCGGGAAAGGTGGACAGTTGGTAAGAGCGGCAGGGGCTGCTGCGCAGCTTATGGCAAAAGAGGGCGACTATGTTCATATAAGGATGCCTTCCGGTGAAATAAGGCTTATAAACGCGAACTGCCGTGCTACAATCGGACAGGTTTCAAATATAGACCATGAGAACATCAAGATAGGTAAAGCAGGAAGGTCTAGATGGCTGGGGAGAAGGCCGGCAGTAAGAGGTTCAGCGATGAATCCAGTGGATCATCCTCATGGTGGTGGTGAAGGAAAGGCTCCTATCGGGCATCCAGGTCCATTAACACCCTGGGGTAAACCGGCATTGGGTTACAAGACAAGGAAGAAAGGGAAAGCTTCCGATAAATTCATAATAAAAAGGCGCAAATAGCTGAAAGGAGGTTAGTGCCTTGAGCAGATCGGTAAAAAAAGGTCCTTTCGTAGATCCTAAACTTTTAAAAAAGATAATTGAGATGAACAAGAAGAACGAAAAAAAGGTGATTAAAACGTGGTCCAGAGATTCAACAATTATACCTGAAATGGTGGGCCATACTATAGCAGTGCACGATGGTAGGAAGCATGTTCCTGTTTATATAACGGAAGCCATGGTAGGACATAAATTAGGTGAATTTGCACCAACGCGTACCTTCCGTGGTCATGCGGGTTCTGAAAAGACTACGAAGGTAAAATAGGGCGAAAGGAGGAGATACCGTGGAAGCAAGAGCGATAGCCAGATATGTGCGGATTTCGCCTCGCAAAGCAAGGTTGGTTTTAAACCTTATTCGTGGGAAACATGTAGATGAGGCGCTAGCTATTTTGAAATTTACGCCTAAAAAGGCTTCTAAAATAGTGGAGAAAGTTCTCAAATCAGCGATTGCTAATGCAGAGAATAATCATAACATGAATCGAGATAGTTTGTACGTTGCTAAGGCTGTGGCAGATGAAGGACCAGTTATGAAGAGAGTCTTACCGAGGGCTATGGGAAGAGCGGATATAATGAGGAGAAGAACCAGTCATATTACCATAGTCGTTAAGGAAAAGGAAGAGTAAGGAGGGATATGCGTGGGACAAAAGGTACACCCTTATGGACTTAGAGTCGGAGTTACAAAAGATTGGCTTGCTAAATGGTACGCCAAAGACAAAGATTTTCCAAATATTTTGGTAGAAGATATAAAAATAAGGAATTATATAAAAGAAAAACTGTATGCAGCGGGTATTCCGCAGATAATTATTGAAAGGGCTTCTAACAGGATAAAAATAGACATACATGCAGCAAAGCCTGGAATGGTGATAGGAAAAGGCGGTACAGGGGTAGATAGGCTAAGAGAAGAACTGGAGAAAATGACAGGTAAGACCGTGATTTTAAACATAATAGAAGTTAAAACCCCTGAACTTAGTGCGCAACTTGTAGCAGAAAATATTGCTGCTCAGATTGAAAAGAGAATTTCTTACAGGAGGGCTATGAAACAAGCTATAGCAAGAGCTATGAAGCTTGGAGCAAAAGGCATTAAGATTGCATGTTCTGGAAGGCTTGCTGGCGCAGAAATTGCGAGAACAGAGAGGTATCATGAAGGAGTAGTGCCACTTCAAACTTTAAGGGCAGACATAGATTATGGTTTTGCAGAGGCGAATACTACTTACGGTAAAATAGGTGTTAAAGTATGGATAAATAAAGGAGAGATACTGCCACAGCCTAAAAAGCAGGTAACAGCGGAAGGAGGTAAGTAAAACAATGTTAATGCCCAAAAGAGTAAAATACAGAAAGCAGCAACGCGGCAGAATAAAAGGTAATGCTACTCGCGGAAATACTCTGACCTATGGAGAATATGGGCTTCAAGCTTTAGAACCTGGATGGATTACCGCCACTCAGATAGAGGCTGCGAGAGTTGCAATGACCAGGTATATTAAAAGAGGAGGAAAGGTTTGGATTAAAATTTTCCCGGATAAGCCTGTGACAAAGAAGCCAGCAGAGACACGTATGGGTTCTGGTAAGGGTTCTCCGGAATTTTGGGTAGCTGTTGTAAAACCGGGGAGAGTCCTTTTTGAGATAGGTGGAGTTTCTGAAGATGTTGCAAAGGAAGCCTTGCGATTAGCCATGCATAAACTCCCCATCAAGACAAAGTTTTTAAAACGCGAAGAATCGGGTGGTGAAAGCAATGAAAGCTAAGGAAATAAGGGAACTTTCAAATGAAGAATTGCAACAGAAGTTGTCAGAGCTCAAGGCGGAACTTTTTAACTTGAGATTCCAACTTGCGACGGGTCAGCTTGACAATCCTATGAGGATAAGAGATGTTAGAAAGACGATCGCAAGGATTAAAACAATATTAAGAGAAAGGGAACTTGGGATTAAGAGATAGAAGGGAGGGTTTCACTTGGAAAGGGGACAGAGAAAAGTAAGAATTGGTACAGTAGTCAGCAATAAAATGCAGAAAACCATAGTAGTGGCGGTGGAAGATAAATTTAGACATCCTCTTTATGGTAAAATCGTTAAAAGGACTAAAAAATACAAAGTTCACGATGAAAATAACATCTGCAATGTAGGGGATGTTGTAAAGATAATGGAAACGAGGCCTCTTAGTAAGGAAAAAAGGTGGAGATTAGTTGAAATCATAAAGAAAGCGGATTAAATTTGAAGGGAGGTAATTACGATGATTCGCCCTCAAACACGGTTAAAAGTTGCTGATAATACCGGCGCAAAAGAGATAATGTGCATTCGCTTATTAGGCGGTTCAAATAGAAAGTATTCTAATGTTGGAGATATAATAGTCGCTTCTGTAAAGAGTGCAACACCCGGTGGGGTTGTAAAAAAAGGAGAAGTTGTAAAAGCGGTGATTGTGCGTACTAAAAAAGGGATTGCCAGAAAAGATGGCACCTATATAAGGTTTGACGACAATGCTGCTGTTATAATAAGAGATGATAAGCAGCCAAGAGGGACTCGTATTTTTGGACCAGTGGCAAGGGAATTGAGAGACAAAGATTTCATGAAGATCATTTCTTTGGCTCCTGAAGTGCTGTGAGGAGGGTTGAAAATGGCACAGAATAAGTTGCATGTCAAAAAAGGTGACATGGTTGTAGTGATATCCGGTAAAGATAAGGGCAAAAAAGGCAGAGTACTGCAGGCTTTTCCTAAAGAGGGGAAAGTCATTGTTGAAGGCGTAAATGTGGTAACCAAGCATAGAAAAGCGACAAGCCCGCAGAAGCCTGGTGGAATCATCCATCAGGAGGCTCCTATACACAGCTCAAAAGTCATGCTTTACTGCGAAAACTGCGGAAGAGGAGTAAGATATGGCGTAAAAATACTAGAAAATGGTGAAAAAATTCGTTACTGTAAGAGGTGCGGTGAGACCCTATAATTTACTTGAGGAAGGAGGCGCGTTATGTCTAGGTTGAGAGAGAAGTACGAAAAAGAGGTCGTTCCAGCGTTGATGGAAAAGTTCGGCTACAAAAATATAATGCAGGTACCAAAATTAGAAAAAGTAGTAATAAACATAGGTGTCGGCGAAGCCAAAGAAAATCCGAAAGCATTAGAAGCTGCTATGAACGACCTTATGATGATATCGGGCCAGAAACCAGTTGTTACTAGAGCTAAAAAGTCTATATCTAACTTCAAAATAAGAAAGGGCATGCCTATTGGTGTGAAAGTTACCTTAAGAAGAGAGAGAATGTACGAGTTTTTAGATAAACTTTTCAATATAGCTTTACCTCGCGTCAGGGACTTTAAGGGAGTTTCACCTGATTCTTTTGATGGGAGAGGGAATTACGCATTAGGAGTTAGGGAACAGCTAATTTTCCCAGAAATTGATTATGACAAGATTGATAAAGTAAGAGGAATGGATATAATAATTGTCACTACTGCTAAAACTGACGAAGAAGCGAAGGCGCTTTTAGAGCTTTTGGGTATGCCATTTGCAAAATAAAAGGAGGGTAGCGATAAATGGCGAGGAAGGCATTAGTTGTAAAACAGCAAAAACCTCAAAAATATAAAACCAGAGAATACAATCGCTGCAAAATATGTGGCAGGTCTCGTGGATACCTAAGAAAATTTGGCATGTGCCGTCTCTGCTTCAGAAAATATGCCCATCAGGGACTTATCCCTGGTGTCAAAAAAGCTAGCTGGTAATAGAGGGGAGGTAATAGAAAATGGTTATGACAGATCCTATTGCTGATATGCTTACAAGGATAAGAAATGCGAACATGGCAAGACATGAAACAGTAGAAATTCCCTCATCGAAGATGAAGAAAGCAATTGCTATGATCCTTTTAAAAGAGGGATTTGTCAAGGCAGTGGAAGAAATAGATGATGGGAAAGGTGGAATTTTGAAGATTACTCTAAAATATGGTCCTAACAAAGAAAGAGTTATATCAGGACTTAAGAGGATAAGCAAACCCGGTCTTAGGGTATACGCAAAGCACGATGAATTGCCTAGAGTTTTAGGTGGTCTGGGAATAGCTATAATATCAACTTCAAAGGGGATAATGACGGATAAAGAAGCGAGGAAAGAAGGGCTTGGAGGAGAAGTTATCTGCTACGTATGGTGATTTTAAACGAAGAGGTAGGAGGTGTGACAGGTGTCTAGAATTGGCAGATTACCAATACCGATACCAAAAGGAGTAGAAGTCAAGGTAAGTCCAGATAATGTAGTAACTGTAAAAGGTGTTAAAGGCACTCTCGAGAAAAAATTTCCACCTATTGTAAATATAGAGGTAAAAGATGGAGAAATAATTGTAACTAGAAAAAGCGATGAAAAAGAGGAAAAAGCAATGCACGGCACCACGAGAGCTATAATAGCCAATATGGTAAAAGGAGTTACGGAAGGTTTTGAAAAAGCGCTGGAGATCGTTGGGGTTGGATATCGTGCCTCAAAGCAAGGCAAGAAGTTGGTTTTAAACGTTGGATATTCTCATCCTGTTGAAATAGAAGAAGAGCCTGGAATTGAAATAGTCGTGGAGGGTAATAACAGGATTATAGTAAGAGGTGCCGACAAAGAAAGAGTAGGTCAGATAGCTGCTAACATAAGGAGAGTAAGAGAGCCCGATGCATATCAAGGCAAAGGCATAAGATATGTTGGAGAAGTTGTCAGACTAAAAGAAGGTAAAACTGGTAAGAAATAAGGGGTGAGAGAATGATTATAAAGCCGAGCAGGAATGAACTTAGAAAAAAACGTCATTTAAGAGTTAGGAAAAAGGTTTTTGGAACGCCTGAAAGACCGCGATTGAATGTTTACAAGAGTTTAAAGCACATATATGCCCAAATCATTGATGATACAAAAGGCCATACGCTGGTTTCAGCGTCAACTTTAGACCCAGAACTTAAAGATGTTGCCAAAGGCGCAAATAAGCAGTCAGCTAAGCTGGTTGGAGAGCTAATTGCTAAGAGAGCCTTAGAAAAAGGGATAAAAGATGTGGTATTTGACAGAGGCGGCTATCTTTATCATGGCGTTATAAAGGAACTAGCCGATGCTGCGCGACAAGCAGGTCTAAATTTCTAACAAGGAGGGAAATGAATGGCTCGGGTTGACTGGACAAAGCTAAATTTAAAAGAAAGAGTGGTAAGCATAAACCGTGTTTCAAAAGTTGTGAAAGGTGGTAAAAACTTTAGATTCAGCGTAACTGTTGTAGTTGGAGACCCGGACAAGGGCTATGTAGGAGTAGGAAGAGGAAAAGCAGCCGAAATTCCTGATGCTATAAGAAAAGCCATTGAAGATGCTAAAAAGCACTTGATAAAGGTTCCTGTTGTAGGTACTACAATTCCTCATGAGGTAATAGGCGAGTTTGGTGCGGGTAAGGTTTTATTAAAGCCGGCAAGGGAAGGTACAGGGGTCATTGCAGGAGGCCCTGTAAGAGCGGTACTAGAGTCTGCCGGTATTAGAGATGTTCTCAGTAAATCTCTGGGTTCTTCCAATGCCACCAACATGGTTTATGCTACTATAGAGGGGTTGAAAAGGCTTAAAACAGCTGAAGAAGTAGCAAGGCTAAGAGGAATTCCTGTGCATCAATTATTTGAATAAGCAATCTATTATTGGGAGGTGGCAAAATGAGACTACACGATTTAAAACCAGCTGAAGGTTCCACGAAAAAGAAAAAGAGAGTTGGAAGAGGAATAGGCTCTGGTCACGGTAAAACTTCTGGGAGAGGTCATAAAGGACAGAATGCGAGAAGCGGGGGTGGGGTGCGACCGGGATTTGAAGGCGGACAAATGCCCCTTACAAGGAGAATACCCAAGAGAGGTTTTACCAATATATTCAAGAAAGAGTATGCTATAGTGAATGTCGGGACATTGGAAGAGAGGTTTGAAGATGGAGCAGAGATTACTCCCGAGGTTTTGATAGATAATGGGATAATTAAAGATGTAAAGGATGGAGTCAAAATTTTAGGGGATGGGGAACTTACTAAAAAGTTTACTGTAAAGGCCCATAAATTCAGTCAAAGCGCTTTGGAGAAGATACAAGCCGTTGGGGGAAAGGCAGAGGTGATATAGAGTGTTTCAAACCCTTGTAAATGCGTGGAAAGTTGATGATATAAGAAGGCGAATACTCTATACCTTGGGGATGCTGGTTATATTTAGATTAGGGTCGCACATTCCTGTGCCAGGGATAGATCCGAAGCAAATTGCAAATATTTTGGGGCAGGGACAGTTGTTTGGTTTTTTTGACATAATTTCTGGTGGTGCTTTCCGTAATTTTACAATTTTTGCCATGAGCATAATCCCCTATATAAACGCATCCATTATAATGCAACTTTTGACAATTGCTATTCCTTCGATAGAACAACTGGCGAAGGAAGGAGAAGAAGGCAGAAAGAAGATTGCACAATACACACGTTATTTGACGGTTGTACTTGCTTTGATACAGGCTATAGGAATGACTATTGGCTTAAAAAGTGCGGTTATAAATCCTACCTTTTTTAGATTGACGGTAATTGTCATAACTCTTACAGCTGGTACTACTTTCTTGATGTGGTTAGGAGAAAGGATTACGGAAAATGGGCTGGGAAATGGTAGTTCTTTGATAATTTTTGCAGGGATAATTTCAAGAATTCCTAACATGATATATTTAACCCATGAATATATAAAGGCGGGCACAGCCAATATATTCGGTGCTATTGCATTTTTATTGGCAGAGCTTATCATGATTGTGCTTATAATTCTTGCTACAGAAGGGCAGAGAAGAATACCGGTTCAATACGCTAAAAGAGTTGTAGGCAGGAGAGTATATGGTGGACAAAGCACTCACATTCCAATAAGAGTAAACATGGCAGGGGTTATACCTATAATATTTGCTATATCTTTGTTACAGTTTCCACAGCAGTTAGCGACGTTTTTCCCTCACTCTTCTTTCTACAATTTTGTTCAGAGGTGGCTGAGCACAAGCGGGCTCATATACAACCTTTTAGATGTATTTTTGATAATAGGCTTCACTTATTTCTACACTGCAGTTATATTCAATCCTCAAGATGTCTCTGATAATCTAAAAAAATATGGAGGTTTTATTCCAGGTATAAGGCCTGGCAAACCCACCACAGATTATCTTACTAAAGTTTTGAACAGGATGGTATTTGTAGGAGGGCTTTTCTTGGCGTTTATAGCTACTATGCCTGTTGTTTTGATGAATGCAACGGGGTTGCAGCTTTACTTTGGGGGAACAGCTTTGTTAATAGCCGTTGGTGTAGCTTTAGATACAATGAAGCAGATAGAAGGACACTTGATTATGAGAAACTATCAGGGATTCTTGAAGTAAAGGGGGAGAAATTATGAGGATAGTGCTTTTGGGACCCCCAGGCGCAGGAAAAGGGACCCAGGCGCTAAAGATTGCTAAGGAGTTTGACATTCCTCATATATCTACGGGTGATATATTTAGACAAAATTTAAAGGATAATACAGAATTAGGACGATTAGCAAAAGAATATATGGATAAAGGAATTTTGGTCCCCGATGAAGTAACAAATAGAATAGTAGAAGACAGGCTTAAGAGGGAGGATTGCAGAAAAGGATTTTTATTGGACGGATACCCACGCAATATACCCCAGGCAGAGGAGTTGGATAAGTTCCTTGAAGAGATAGGAGAACCTCTGACTGCCGTTTTAAACATCCAAGTAAACAGGGAAGAGTTGATAGAAAGAATAACGGGGAGAAGAGTATGCCCTGTATGTGGAGCTACCTATCACGTAAAGACTTCTCCTCCAAAGGTAGATAATATATGTGATAGGTGTGGCAGTGAACTTATTCAGAGGTCGGACGACAAGTTAGAATCTGTGGTAAAAAGGTTAGAGGTGTATGAAAAGGAGACAAAACCCTTGATTGATTACTATACGAAAAAAGGGATTTTACTAAACATTGACGGGAATAGATCGATTGACGAGGTGTTTGAAGACATAAAAAAGGCCTTGTTAGGAGATAGGAGAGATGATATACATTAAATCTGAAAAAGAAATTGAACTCATGAGAGTAGCTGGGAAAGTGATAGCTAACCTTTTTGAGGTTTTGGAAAAAGCTATAAAGCCAGGTGTTACTACTCTGGAACTTGATAGAATTGCAGAAGAGTTTATAATAAAAAATGGATGCATTCCTGCCTTTAAAGGTCTTTATGGTTTTCCTGCCAGCATTTGTGCATCTGTGAATGATGAAGTAGTTCATGGGATACCTAGTTTAAGAAGGCTTAAAGAAGGCGATATTATAAGTATAGACTTGGGAGCAAATTACAAAGGTTATAATGCAGACGCTGCGAGGACTTTCCCTGTAGGAGAAATATCTGATGAAGCAAAGAGGCTTATTGAAGTTACAAAGAACAGCTTTTTTGAGGGAATAAAGTACGCTAAAGAGGGTAATAGGTTGACAGATATTTCTCATGCGATCCAGGTATATGTCGAAAGTCATGGTTTTTCTGTGGTAAGAGATTATGTAGGACATGGCATAGGAAGAAAAATGCATGAAGACCCTCAAATTCCTAATTTTGGCCCGCCAGGTAGGGGACCAAGGCTTAAGCGAGGTATGACCCTTGCCATAGAGCCAATGGTGAATGCAGGTCATTACTCTGTTAGGACTTTAGAAGACAACTGGACAGTCGTAACAGTGGATGGCAGTCTTTCGGCTCATTATGAAAACACGATTGTAATTACAGAAGGAGAGCCGGAGATACTGACCATTTTGTAAGAGGTGAAGAGATTAATGGACGATTTAGAACTTGGCCAGATAGTGAGGAGTAAAGCTGGTCGGGACAAAGGACGAGTGTTTGTTGTGGTAGGAAAAGTAGATGAACAGCACGTTTTAATTGCTGACGGGGACCTCAGAAAGATCGAAAAACCCAAGAAAAAGAAATATAAACATTTGCAGAAATACAACGAGATAATCAATGAAGTAAGAGAAAAACTCAAAAAAGGTGAAACATTAACAAATGAAGAAATTAGGAAGTTGTTAGAGCCTTATAAATCCTGAGGCGGTAAGGAGGAATGGATATCCTTGGCAAAAGATGATGTTATTGAAGTTGAGGGGACAGTTATTGAAGCTTTACCGAATGCCATGTTTCAAGTACAATTAGATAATGGACACAAAGTATTAGCTCATGTTTCAGGCAAGCTTAGAATGAATTTTATAAGAATCCTACCAGGAGACAGAGTAAAAGTAGAATTATCCCCTTATGACCTAACGCGTGGTAGAATTGTATGGCGCGGAAAGTAAGAAAAGGAGGTTGCTTAGGATGAAGGTTAGACCGTCTGTTAAAAAGATGTGCGAAAAATGTAAAATCATAAAGAGAAAAGGAAGAGTAATGGTAATTTGTGAAAATCCTAAACACAAGCAAAAACAAGGCTAGGAGGTGTTAAGATGGCGAGGATTGCCGGTGTTGACTTGCCAAGAGATAAAAGAGTTGAGATTGCTCTTACCTATATATACGGTATAGGCCGCTCTCGTTCAAAGGAGATACTGGCTAAAGCAGGAGTAAATCCTGATACGAGAGTAAGGGATCTGACAGAGGATGAGGTTTCAAAGTTGAGAGAGATTATAGAGAAAGAGTACAAAGTAGAAGGTGACCTGAGAAAAGAAGTAGCTATGAACATAAAAAGATTGATAGACATTGGTTGTTACAGAGGTATAAGACATAAACTTGGCTTGCCTGTGAGAGGGCAAAGGACCAGAACCAATGCCAGAACGAGAAAAGGTCCGAGAAAAACTGTTGCGAAGAAGAAGTAACTTTCTTTAAGGAGGGGAAAAGATGGCCAAGCGAGTAAAAAGAGCCGGAAGAAGGCGTGAAAAAAAGCATGTAGAAAGAGGTATCGCTCACATTCATTCTACCTTTAATAATACGATTGTAACAATAACTGACCCGGCAGGAAATACAATTGCATGGGCTAGTGCGGGTACAGTCGGATTTAAAGGCTCAAGAAAGTCTACTCCATTTGCTGCTCAGATGGCCGCAGAATCTGCTGCAAAAGCGGCAATGGATCAAGGAATGAGAACAGTAGATGTGTATGTGAAGGGGCCAGGAGCAGGGCGAGAAGCTGCAATAAGGGCACTTCAGGCGGCGGGACTTGAGGTAAGCCTTATAAAAGATGTAACTCCAATACCTCACAATGGTTGCAGACCACCAAAGAGGAGAAGAGTATAAGGAGGTGTGATTATGGGAAGATACTTGGGGCCAAGCTGCAGGCTTTGCAGAAGAGAAGGGGTAAAATTATATCTAAAAGGAGAAAAATGTTATACAGATAAATGTCCACTTGTAAAGAGAAACTTTGCACCTGGACAGCACGGTCAGGAGAAGAAAAAGTTGACCCAGTATGCGATGCAGTTGAGAGAGAAGCAGAAGTTAAAAAGATATTACGGAATTTTAGAGGAACAGTTTGTAAGGTATTATGAAAAAGCTGAAAGAATGAAAGGAATAACTGGTGAGAATTTGTTGCAGCTTTTAGAAAGAAGGCTTGATAATGTAGTATATAGGCTGGGCTTTGCTGTGTCTCGTGCTCAGGCAAGGCAGCTAGTTAGCCATGGGCATATTGAGGTAAATGGAAAGAAAGTAGATATACCATCGTATTTAGTAAAGCCCGGCGATGTCATATCTATAAAAGAGAGCAGCCGGTCTATGGAGCTTATAAAGAACAATCTTGAGATGGGTAGAAATGTACCCGATTGGCTGGAGCTTAACAGGGATGCATTTGAAGGAAGAGTAATTTCAATGCCAAGAAGAGAGCATATAGATTTGCCTGTACAAGAACACCTTATTGTTGAGCTTTATTCTAAGTAATTGCTTCTGGTTACCCTCATAAAAGTGCAAAGGGAGGGTTTATAGAGTGTTTGAAATAATAGAGCCTAAAATAGAAATTGTAGAGCAATCAGAAGACGGCAGGTACGGTAAATTTGTGGTAGAGCCCCTGGAAAGAGGATATGGTATAACGCTGGGGAATTCTCTTAGGAGAGTTCTTTTATCCTCTATTCCAGGCGCTGCTCCTAAGTCTGTCAAGATCGATGGGGTACTCCACGAATTTTCTACTCTGCCAGGTGTGAAGGAAGATGTAGTTGAGATCATATTAAACTTAAAAGAAATCGCAGTAAAACTTCATTCTGACGAGCCAGTTATAGGAAGGATAGATGTAGAAGGAAAGGGAGAGGTTACAGCAGGTCACATAAAAGGGGGACCTGAATTAGAGATTTTAAATCCAGACCATCACATAGCGACGTTAAGTGATGATGGGAAAATACACATGGAGATCGTATTTGTTAAAGGAAAGGGATATGTGCCTGCTGAAAAAAACAAGGAACCAAACCAGCCTATAGGAGTAATCCCTGTGGATTCCATATTTACTCCTATTAGAAAAGTAAACTACACAGTAGAAGATACTCGAGTAGGACATGTTACAGATTATGACAAATTGACATTGGAAGTGTGGACAAATGGCACAATTACTCCCAAAGAAGCTGTAAGCATGGCTGCAGATATATTGATAAAATATTTCCAGAAATTTATCTCATTTACTGGAGAGTATAAAAGCCCTGACGTATTTGTAGAAAAGCAGGAAAGAAGAGTAGAAAAACCGCTCGATATGACTATAGAAGAACTGGACCTTTCAGTGAGGTCATATAACTGTCTCAAAAGAGCTGGAATAAATACGGTACAGGAGCTGACTCAGAAGACAGAAGAAGAAATGATGAAGATAAGAAATCTTGGCAAAAAATCTTTAGAAGAGGTCAAACAAAAACTTGCGGCACTTGGCCTTAGCCTCAAGAATTCTGACGAGTGAAGGAGGGTTTGAGATGAGCTATAGGAAATTGGGGCGTCCATCGGACCACAGAAGAGCCATGCTAAGAAATCTAGTTACAGATTTCTTGAGATATGAACGGATAACTACTACAGAAGCAAGAGCAAAAGAAGTACGCAAAATTGCAGAAAAAATGATTACTCTTGGGAAAAGAGGAGATCTGCATGCAAGGAGACAGGCGTTAGCTTATATATTAGACGAAAGCGTAGTAAAAAAGCTTTTTGATGATATTGCCCCAAGATATAAAGAGAGAAATGGAGGATACACCCGTATTTTCAAGTTAGGTCCTAGAAGAGGAGATGGAGCACCGCTTGCAGTCATTGAATTAGTTTAAGTATTGGGCAGGGGTTAAGTTTGTCTCCACAACTTAATCCCTATTTTTTGGCAAAGAAGGTGCTTTAAATGGCTTTCATAATTCGCACTCAAAACGTGTCTTTTTGCTATTCAGAAGGAGAAAGCAAGTCTCCGCCAGTGCTCAAGGATATAAATTTGCAATTTGAGAAGGGACAGTTTATTGGTATAATCGGTCATAATGGTTCTGGAAAATCTACTTTAGCGAAACACTTTAATGCACTTCTTTTGCCGACGAAAGGCAATGTTTATGTCAAGAATATGGATACTAAGGATGCGAAATATCTTTGGGATATAAGGCAAACGGCGGGATTGGTGTTTCAGAATCCAGACAATCAAATAGTTGCAGCAATAGTGGAAGAGGATGTGGCTTTTGGGCCAGAGAACCTGGGAATACCTCCAGAAGAGATAAGAAAAAGAGTGGAATATGCTTTAAAGGCTGTAGGTATGTGGGAATACAAAGATTTTCCTCCCCATATGCTTTCAGGTGGTCAAAAGCAGAGGGTAGCCATTGCGGGAATTATTGCCATGAAGCCGGAATGCATAGTTCTAGACGAACCTACTGCTATGTTAGATCCAATTGGGAGGAAAGAAGTAATCTCTACCATCAAAAAGCTCAATAAAGAGGAAGGGATTACAGTTATACTTATAACTCATTTTATGGAAGAAGTTGTAGATGCGGATAGAGTAATAGTGATGGATGATGGAAGAGTAGTTTTAGATGGAACACCAAGAGAGGTTTTTAAAGAGGTGGAATTTCTCAAAAAGATAGGGCTTGACGTTCCGCAAGTTACGGAATTGGCTCATCAACTAAAAAAAGAAGGAATAAATATTCCTTCTGATATTTTGACCATTGAAGAAATGGTGGAGTTCATATGCCGATAAAAGTAGAAAATGTAAGTTTCATATACAATGAAGGAACTCCATATGCTACGATAGCATTGGAAGACGTAAATTTTGAAATAGAAGACGAGGAATTTGTAGGAATTATTGGTCACACTGGTTCCGGAAAATCCACATTAATTCAGCAGTTAAATGGACTTTTAAAACCTAGCAGGGGAAAGATTTATATAAATGGCATAGATATCACTGATAAAAAGGTGAATTTGAAGGATATAAGGAAGCAAGTGGGATTGGTTTTTCAGTATCCAGAATATCAGCTTTTTGAAGAGACCGTGTTTAAAGATATAGCCTTTGGTCCTTCTAATTTGGGACTTAGCGAAGAAGAAATAAAAGAGAGAGTATACGAGGCAATGGAAATAGTTGGAATAAGCAGAGAATTGGCAAATAAATCACCTTTTGAATTATCTGGCGGTCAAAAAAGGCGAGTAGCGATTGCAGGGATTCTTGCAATGAGGCCCAGAATTTTGATACTTGACGAACCTACAGCCGGTTTAGACCCTAGGGGGAAACAGGAGATTTTAAATAAAATAAAAGAGATCCATGACAAATATAGGATGATAACAATTTTAGTATCTCATAGCATGGAAGATATAGCACGAATCGCAGATAAAATAATAGTGATGAACAAAGGTAAAATTGAGCTCATAGGAACTCCTAGAGAGGTTTTCAGGGAAGCTGAGAGATTGGAAAGAATTGGGCTTTCGGTTCCTCAAATTACTTCTTTGGCAAGGGAACTTAGGAAGCGTGGGGTACCAATACCGCCAGATGTTTTGACGATTGAGGAGGCAAAAGAATATATCCTTCGCTATCTCAGGGGGACAAAAAATGTTTAAGAATATAACTATTGGCCAATATATTCCTGGTGATTCGGCAATTCACAAATTAGACCCTAGGGTAAAAATCATAGTTACATTTATATTTATAATAGCCATCTTTTTCATAAACAAATTTTCTGGTTATATTTTTGCGATGCTTTACTTGTGGCTTATAATTGAGATTTCTAAAATACCATTTTCTTATGTTCTTAAAAGCTTAAGGCCTGTAATTGTGATACTTTTACTTACGGTGAGCTTAAACATGTTTTTTACTCCTGGGGGTACAGTTCTTTATACTTTAGGCCCTTTGAAGATTACTAGTGCAGGGTTAAAATTTGCTGTATTTATGGGTCTGAGGCTTATTTTCTTGATAATAGGGACTTCACTGCTTACATTGACAACCTCTCCCATTTCTCTTACAGATGGGTTGGAACATATTTTAAAGCCTTTTAGTAAAATCGGAGTGCCGGCCCATGAGCTTGCTATGATGATGACCATAGCCTTGAGATTTATACCTACCCTCATTGAAGAAGCAGAAAAAATAATGAAAGCGCAGATGGCGAGGGGAGCAGACTTTGAGAGTGGTAACATAATCAAAAGAGCAAAGGGACTGGTACCGCTTTTGGTTCCACTTTTCATCAGTGCTTTTAGGAGAGCAGATGAACTTGCAATCGCCATGGAATCCAGGTGTTATAGAGGGGGATTTAACAGAACCCGAATGAAAAAATTAGAGATTCACAAAAGAGACTATGTTGCTTTCATCATAACGAGCCTGGTTGTAGTATTGATCGTTTGGAATAGAAGTTGGGCGTGGTAATATGAAGAACATAATGCTTGTCATTGAATATGATGGAACTAATTACCATGGTTGGCAGTATCAAAAAAATGCCATAACTGTCCAAGAAGTAGTAGAAAAGGCCATAGAAAAGGTTACAGGAGAAAAGGTAAAGTTGATAGGGAGTAGTAGAACTGACACAGGGGTTCATGCCCTGTATCAGGTTGCTAATTTTAAGACTAAGACAAAGATTCCACCAGAAAAACTCCCCTATGCCCTAAATGCAGTGTTGCCAGAGGATGTAGTTATAGTCAAGGCTCAAGAAGTGGATAAATCGTTTCACGCCCGTTACAGTGCGAGGAGTAAAAGGTACAGGTATTTGATATTAAACAGACAATTTCCAATGCCTACAATGAGGAATTACTGCTGGCATGTGCCGTATCCCTTGGATGTTGAAGCGATGAAAAAGGCGAGTCTTTTTTTGAAGGGAACTCATGACTTTTCTGCTTTTAAAGCTTCTGGGACAAAAAAAGTTAATCCTATAAAGACTATCTATGATTTGACTGTAGAAAAAAATGGCGAAATAATAAAAATAGAAATAGAGGCAAATGGTTTTTTGTACAATATGGTAAGAATAATAGTAGGAACGCTCGTATATGTAGGGCTTGGGAAAATAAAGGTAGGAGATATTCCTGCCATTATAGAATCGAAAGACAGAACAAAGGCTGGTATAACAGCCCCTCCACAAGGTTTATACCTTATCAGAATCCTCTATTGACAGTTGATACACTGTGAATTAAAATATTAGTATGCGAAATTGCGAGCATAATTAAGGAGGTTGTAGATAAAAATGAAATCCTACATGGCTAAACCCAGTGATGTGGAAAGAAAATGGTTTGTTATAGATGCAGAAGGGAAAGTATTGGGTAGATTAGCAACCCAGATTGCTAAAATCTTGATGGGCAAACATAAGCCCACATACACTCCTCATGTGGATACAGGAGACTTTGTCGTGGTCATCAATGCTGATAAAGTAGTATTGACAGGTAATAAATTAGAAGACAAATATTATAAGTATTATACAGGTTATCCAGGTGGACTCAAACAGATCCAATACAAAAAACTGATGCAGACAAAACCTGAATTTGTAATATACCATGCTGTTAAAGGCATGTTGCCTAAAAATAGGTTAGGCAGAAGGATGATAAAGAGACTTAAAGTCTATAGAGGGCCTGAGCACAAACATCAAGCACAAAAGCCCGAAAAGCTGGATATATAATGAAAGGAGGCAGATTTATGGCTACAATTCAATACTATGGAACTGGGAGAAGGAAGGAAGCTGTAGCCAGGGTAAGACTTATGCCTGGTAAAGGTAATATAATTATAAACAACAAGTCGTTAGACGAGTATTTTCCTCTTGAGACTTTAAGGTACACTGTGAAGCAGCCGCTTATTTTAACTGAAACAATAGATAAATTTGATGTATACGTCAAAGTTTCAGGAGGAGGTCTTTCTGGTCAGGCAGGTGCTATAAGGCATGGTATAGCAAGAGCATTGGTAAAAGCAGATGCTGAGTTAAGACCGATTTTAAAGAAAGCTGGCTTCCTGACAAGAGATCCAAGAATGAAAGAAAGAAGAAAATATGGCCTCAAAAAAGCAAGAAAAGCGCCACAATTTTCAAAAAGATAAGAGCCTTTTACAGGCTCTTTTTATATTATCTTCTGTTCATTTCATGCGAAAAAAGAAGAACTATTTAGCATTCTTAAGCATTTAAGAGTTAATTAGAGAATATTATCAGATAAACTGGCAAAATGACAATATTTTTTGCTTGAGAGTGATAAAAAAACATGGTATATTATATTTCGTCGCTTGAACTTACAAGAGAAACAAAAGACTTGACAACAGCAAAAAGATTTGATATTATAAAAGAGCTCCTGATAAATAGATTTTTGAGGGACCTTGAAAAGTGGACAGCGAGGCAAGGTAAGGAAGTTTTAGAGGGATTAGCTGGAGAGTTTGATCCTGGCTCAGGACGA